>NZ_CAJMYZ010000039.1:0-51894 GCF_905220155.1 Paraburkholderia sp. J7
GTTCAAGCCCCATTAAATGACGAGCGAGGAAGATATGACGAGAAAATCTCTTTTTTCGACGCTCGCGAAGGTGAGCGTCCGGGCCGGCTTGGCCGCGCTGGCGCTCTCATGTGCATTCGGGGTCGGATCTGTGGCGGCGCAGGAAAACTTTCCGCTCGACCGCGCTCCCGATAACGGCGAAAATCTTGCTTCGCTGCAACACGGCGCCAAATTGTTTGTAAACTATTGCCTGAATTGCCATAGTGCGAACTTGATGCGCTACAGCCGGTTGCAGGATCTCGGCATTCCGCAGAAGCAAATCGAAGATAATCTGTTGTTTACGACCGACAAGGTCGGCAACACGATGTCCATCGCGATGCGCCCGGACGACGCGAAGGCGTGGTTCGGCGTGGCGCCGCCGGACCTCTCAGTGGAAGCGCGGGCGAAAGGGCGCGACTGGCTGTATACGTACCTGCGTACCTTTTACCGCGACGACACGCGGCCGACTGGCTGGAACAACCTGGTGTTCGAAAACGTGAGCATGCCGCACGTGCTGTGGCAGTTGCAGGGCATACGCACGGCGAAGTTCGAGGACACGACTGATGAGGAAACCGGGGAAAAAGTCCGTCGCTTTGCCGGGTTCCAGCAGGTCACGCCCGGAACGCTAACGCCTGTGGATTATGATGCCGACGTGGCCGACCTGGTGGCCTACCTCGGCTGGATGGCCGAACCCGAGCAGAAAACCCGCAGGCAGCTTGGCGTGTGGGTGCTTCTGTTCCTCGGCGTCTTGAGCTTTTTCGCGTGGCGATTGAACGCCGCGTACTGGAAAGATATCAAATAGGCACGTCCTGACCGACGTGGGGCCGGTGCGACGAGATGCCGTCTGACGGTTCAGGGACCGTCAGGCGGTTTTTTCGCCCGCTGGCCTTTTGGGTTTATTGAGGAAATGTAAATCATGATGGTTCTGTACTCCGGCACTACCTGCCCGTTCTCCCAGCGCTGCCGGCTGGTGTTGTTCGAAAAGGGCATGGACTTCGAAATCCGCGACGTCGACCTGTTCAACAAACCGGAAGACATCGCCGTGATGAATCCGTACGGTCAGGTGCCGATTCTGGTCGAGCGCGACCTGATCCTGTACGAATCGAACATCATCAACGAGTACATCGACGAGCGCTTCCCGCATCCGCAGCTGATGCCGGCCGACCCCGTCCAGCGCGCCCGCGCGCGTCTGTTCCTGCTCAACTTCGAGAAGGAACTGTTCGTGCACGTGAGCACGCTCGAGAATGAGAAGGGCAAGGCCGCCGAGAAGAATCACGAGAAGGCGCGCCTCGCGATCCGCGACCGCCTCACGCAGCTCGCGCCGATCTTCCTGAAGAACAAGTACATGCTGGGCGAAGAGTTCTCGATGCTCGACGTCGCGATCGCGCCGCTCCTGTGGCGCCTCGACCACTACGGCATCGAACTGTCGAAGAACGCCGCGCCGCTCATGAAGTACGCTGAGCGCATTTTCAGCCGTCCGGCGTACATCGAAGCGCTCACGCCGTCTGAAAAGGTCATGCGTCGTTAAGTAGTATCCTGGCGGTTGCAGGTAACAGAGGCGGCGTGCACAGCGTGGGTGTGGATGCCGCCTCGTGAAAGGATTGTTGATGCAAGAGATTTCCACCAAGCCGTATCTGCTGCGCGCGCTGTACGAGTGGTGCACCGATAACGGCTTCACGCCGCATATCGCGGTGCGGGTCGACAACCGCACGCGCGTGCCGCGCCAGTTCGTGCGTGACGGCGAGATCGTGCTGAACATCAGCTTCGAGGCGACGAGCCAGCTGCAGATGGGCAACGAGATGATCGAGTTCCACGCGCGCTTCTCGGGCAAGTCGCACAAGATCGAGGTGCCGGTGCCGAACGTTCTCGCGATCTACGCGCGCGAGAATGGCCAGGGCATGGCGTTCCCGGTCGAGTCGCCGCCGGGCGACGCCGACGACGTGCTGTCCTCCGAGGACCACGAAGAAGCCGAAGCGCACGAAGTGCGCGACGAGCCTGCCGAGGAATCCGCCGCGCCGCTCGCGCCCGTCGCGTCGCGCGCTGCCGACAAAGATGACGAAGGCGGCAGCAAGGGCGGCAAGGGTCACCTCAAGATCGTGAAATGAAGTAGAATAGCGGGCTACGCCGGCTTAGCTCATCTGGTAGAGCAGTTGATTTGTAATCATCAGGTGGCGGGTTCGAGTCCTGCAGCCGGCACCAAATTCGAAGTAAAGCGTCAAGACAAAGGGTTACGTGAAGTTCACGTAACCCTTTGTGCTTTCTGGGCTCACTCCGCCCATTCCGGGTCGCTCGTGAACATGATCGTGAGCCAGCGGTGCGACTCGTCCCCGCCGATGGCGCGGCCAATTTCGTCGCGAATCGCGTCCCATTCGGCGATGCGCTTTGGCGGCATGTCGGGCGGCACGACGAAATACAACTCGATCTCGCGCGAACGGCCCACTTTCGCGACATAGGCGCGGTAGTACTCGAAGGCGTAGCGCTCGACGAAGGTTTTCGCGACGGTATCGACATGCTGCTTGAGATCCGCGGGCGCGACGAGCAGCACGTCCAGCAGTGCCTGGCGGATTTCCGCGAGCGGAATCGGAATGATCACCGCGCACACCACCACGAGTGCCGCCGGGTCGACGTAGGGCGTGAGGTGTTCCCACGCCGTTCCCTGAATCGCATAGCCGACACTGAACGCGATCAGCAGCGCCGCCGTGATGCCCGCGGACATGATCCACGACTTGATGTCGAGGCGCACGAAGTCCGAGTGGATTCGACGGTTCGCGCGCGATTCGAACACCGCCATCGCCGCGCAAGCGCTCACGGTGAGCACGGCGTAGACGAGCGCCGGGCCGAAGTGCAGTTCGTGGCCGCCGGAGAGCAGGTTCGTCACGCCGTTGATCAGCGCATAGACGGCCACGCCTACGAGCAGCGTGCTGTTCAGGCCAAGCACCATCGGTTCGAGGTGCCAGAAACCCATGGTGAAGCGCTCGCGCCATTTGCGCGGCAGGTCGACGTTGACCGCGTAGGAGGTGATGAGCCGCACGACGGCGAGCGCAAGCGCGCTCATGCTCGCGTCGACGAGCGAATAGACGCCGTCGAACACAATGGAAAACGAGCCGGAGATCAGGCCGAACAAGATGCCGATGAGGGCGATCACCAACGTCGTGGCGATCGATAACGTCAGCACGCTGCTCTCGTCGGAGGGACTGAAGAATCGTAGCCGTTCCATGATGTCTGCTCTCGCGCGAGGATGAGCAAGACTAGCCGACTCGCCGTGACGCCGTCGCGCAGCTGGCCGGTCAGCTTGCTTCGTGCGCGATCGGGCCGGCGCGGCCTTCCACTAGATCGATCTCATGTGCCGACAAGCCAAAAGCCGCGTAAAGGCGTCGATCTATCTCGCGCGCGATGTCTTCCGCTTCCGGGGCATCGCATCCGGACTCGTGAGCGCGCAGCAACCGGGTTACGCAGTCGGCGATCTCGTCGCGCACCGAAGCGCTGCCTGGCACGGGCAACGCGTCGATCATCGCTTTCGTGAATGCCACGCCGCCGTTGTAGCTCGACGATCCGTACCTCGCGCGAATCAGGAAAATCGAGAGCGGGCAGTTGAGGAGCGCTGCCGCGAACTTCAGCAGCGGTTCGTCGTCCGAGCGCAGAATCAGCGTGGTCTTGCCGGGAATGGTGTCGCCGGCGAGATCGAGTGTCGCGTCGAGCCGCGTGAGGCCTTTCACGATCACTTTTTTCGCATTGGCTTTCGCGCCGTAGCCGTTCGAGAACGTCGAGGCGAAGCGCTCGCGCTCGACCACAGGTGCGTCGTAGCGTCGCCCGAGGTAGGTCATCGGCTTGCTGCCCCAACGCGAGACGTAGCGCCCGAGCGTGCCGGTGTTCACCACGCGGTAGTGATGGTCAGTGAGCGCATGCTCTTCGGCCTCTTCGACGAGGGGCGCGAGCCGGTAGGCGTCCGATGTCGCGCATGCGTTTTCGCAGGGTAGCAAACCACCGAGCGTAGGGTGCGCACGGCCGATCCGCTGGACGAACGCGGCATGTGGCGAGAGCAGCGCGTCGAGCGGCCACGGCGCCTCTAGCGTGCGTTTGTCGGTTCGCGCCAGCTCGCGAAGCGTTTCGCCCTCGATGCGCGCAGTCGCGATGGCGGGCGTGCCCGACTCGCGAAAGACCGTGATGATCGAATCTACGCGCGCCTGTTCGAACACACCGCGCCCGAGCCCGACGATGCGTTCGATTTTGTCCAGATGCCGCGCGCGCAGCGCGTTGCCGAAGGGCTTCGAGAGCCACTTGTCGGGCGTGAGATACGCCATTGCGCCACCAGGCTTGAGGAGCGCGAGGCCTAGCTCCATGAACACGATGTACAGGTCCCAGTTGCCCCTCGCGCTCGGCCAGCGCTGCGCGAGGCGCTCGCGCAGCGCGCGCTGGCCCTCGTTGATCATGCGCTCGGAATCGATATAGGGCGGATTCGCAATGACAGCGTCGAAGCGCTCGAAGTGGCCTTCGGCGGTGAGGAGGTCGGCGAACTCGATGCGCCATTCGAACGCCGTGGCCTCTTCGGGCAGCGTTTCGGCCAGCCTATTTGCAAGCGCGTTGCGCAACGTGTCGCGCAGTTGGGCGAATCGAGCGGCTTCGGTGCGTCTTGCGGCGCGTGTGGTGGTCGTCCGCAGTTTTGCCGCACTCGCGCGATAGTTCGCGATTAGCGCTGCGTAGTCGCGAATGGGCGTATCGAAGTCAAAACTGCTGAGCGTCGCGTTGCCTTGCTTGAGGTTGGTCTCGAGGTTTGGCAGCGAAGCGGTGAAGTCCGCGTGTTCGAGCAGTTCGATCCACAGCCGCAAACGCGCCATGCCGACCGAATCGGCATGGATGTCCACACCAAAGAGCGAGCGCTCTACGATGTCCCGCTTTACACGAAAGAGCGCGGCTTCGATCTTGCGGATGGCCTCGCCATCGCGCTCGTGTGTGAGCGGCTCGCCGTTCGCGTGCGTGACGCCAAGCCGGTCCGCAGTTACGTCGATGCGGCAGGCGCTAAGCGCTTCGAGGTCGCACGCGTTCAGCAAGCCAAGGCGGACTTTCAGCACGAGCAACTCGTTGAGCGCTGAAACGAGCAGATGCCCTGAGCCCACGGCGGGATCGCAGATGCGCAGCGAGTCCAGAATCGCCTGAGCTTCGTCGCGATCGTCGATCACTTCGGATAGCTGATCGATGCTCGTGGAGTGCCAGCCGTTGGCGCGATTCAATCGATTCAGCGCCGCATTTGTGATGGCGGGACGGGCGAGTTGCATCGCGACGCTGCCTGGCGTGTACCAGGCGCCATCGCGGTAGCCGTTGAGCTTTTCGAAGACGAGCCCGAGCGAAGAGGCGTCGAGGCAACGCGCGTTCGCCGCGGCTGGCTCGCGCGCGACCAAACCGGCGGAGAAGTCGAACGCGGCAAGAAAATCGAGCAGATACCCGAGCACGTGCTGCTCGCCGCCCGCATCGGTGAGCACGGTTGCGGCGAAAAGCGGTAGCGTGGCGCTCTCGTCGAGCTCGCCCATGCCGAGCAGGCCTGGGTCCAGGTCTTGCGGCTCGAAAAGCGACCCGTCGAAGCGGGGGAGGTGAGCGAAGCGAGCGGGGGGCGCGGCTTCATCGCCATGGAGAACGGCGTCGCACAGTGCGTCGAGATCGCTGAATGAGCGGATGCGCCGTGCGTTCAAAAACGCGTACGGCGAATCGCCGCCGTGGAGCGTTAGCAGACGTGTTTCGAGCACCTTGAGAAAAACCAGGCGGCTGATCCAGGCGATGCAAAGCCGCAGCGCGAGTTCGAAACGGTCGGCCTCCGTCCGTTCGTTCTGGCTCTCGACCTCGCACGCGGCAAGACGCGCTAGCGCGAGTTCGATCAGTGCGCCACGCAATCGCGCGTCCGGCGCGAGTCGCGTCACGGTGCGCTCTGCGCCGGAAACGTTCTCCCGCAGCCCCACGATATGCAGCAGTTCGGCGTAAAACCCCTCGTCGAGCCCACCTCCGGCGTTGGCGCGGCGCGTGCGCGGTTTGCGCGCGCGGCGTGTCGGCTGGGTGGTTTCTGGCATGGTCTCGAGCGGGTGGGCGTGGCCTGGCGAGGCGCGGTCGGCGCACATTTTACTGCCGCCCGCGTGCGTTTCGTCCTATGCCGTCTGGCCGAGTCGACGCGCCTGCCCGTCTGCGCGATGATCGGTGCAAAGGCGATGCGGCGGAACGTGCCGCGTCGCCGTGCTATATGATGGCGCCGCGTAAGGCGCCCCGGGGCGCCAACCGGCGGCCCGGCAACGCATCGACGAACTGGCTCGCCGCATCGACTATCCGACCTATGACCGAACATCCCACTCTCACCTGGCCCGACACCGAAGGCCCGCGCACGGTGCGCTGGCGCTCCGAGGCGGGCGTGCCGCCGCCCAAACGCGTGGTCATTGCCGACGATCGCACGACCGCGGACACTGCGTACCGCCTCGCCTGCGAAGGCACCGCCCTGCTGTGGCGTGGCGACTTTCAGAACGCGCGTCAGTTGCTGCTGGCCATGGCGCGCCGCGCGGAGCGCAAGCCCCGCAAGGCTGCGTCGCCCAAGGCGCCCGCCTCACCGCTCGAAGCGTTTCATCTGCACCGCCAGGCGCAGGCGCAGCGCGCCCGCACGCTCGCCATGGTGCTGATTCCGCTCGAAGGCGATTACGGCATCAACCTGCGCCGCGCGCCCGACGTTCGTCTTGCGTGCGAAGAGGCGTGGGGCGCGCCCGATGGCGAAGCTTCTGCTGTGTCGTTGCGTGAAATCCTCGGTCTCGTTGGTGCGCACGAATGGCGCAAGAAGGGCGTCGAGATCGCTGCGCTGAATGGCGAGCGCATTCATCCGTACTACGGCGTGTTTTCGCCGGTGCGCGGCGAATATGTCGATCTCGTCGCGCGCACGGCGCTGCCGTCGCTCGAAAAGGCCTTCGATATCGGCACGGGCACGGGCGTGCTCTCCGCCGTGCTCGCCTCGCGCGGTGTGAAGTGCGTGGTCGCCACCGATCAGGACGCGCGGGCGCTGGCGTGCGCGCGCGAGAACCTCGAGCGCCTCGGCTATGCCGCCCAGGTCGAGGTCGTCGAGGCGGATCTGTTTCCGCCGGGGCGCGCGCCGCTCGTCGTCTGCAATCCGCCGTGGGTGCCGGCGCGTCCCGCGTCGCCCATCGAATACGCCGTGTTCGATCCGGAGAGCCGCATGCTGCGCGGTTTTCTCGGCGGTCTCAAGGACCATATCGAGCCGGGCGGCGAGGGGTGGTTGATCCTGTCCGATTTCGCGGAACATCTCGGGCTACGCACGCGTGAATCGCTCGTCGAGATGATCGTGGAGGCTGGACTCGAAGTGGTGGGCAGGGAGGACATTCGTCCGCGGCACCCGAAGGCTTCGGATCCCAGCGATCCGCTGTATCGTGCGCGCGCGGCCGAGCTGACGTCGCTGTGGCGCCTCAAAGTGCGCGCGCAGTGAGCCTGCGGCAGGGAAAACGTTGGCAAAAAAAGAAGAGTACGGGCCGCTAACGGCCCGTATGGGAGTCGAGCATCGGCGTCGGCAGCGCAAGCCGCCGCGCCGGCTTTAAGTCAGGTTCACATCGGCTTCACCCTGGATAGGCCTCGTCGACCTTGAGGCCTGCCAGCTTGAAAATCACGCGCAGCGTTTGCGGCTTGATATCGCGGCGCGACGCCAACGCCGACATCACGAAATCGAGCACCTTCGCGTACTTCAGCAGGATCAGGCAGGTTTCGAGATCCGATGGGCCGTCGCGCATGCTTTCCGCAACGCGCAGCATCTCCACCGAGATGTCGCGCGCCATTTCCAGTTCCAGTTGCTGCTTTTCCGTCCAGTCGGGAACCGTGATGAGTTTCGTAAGCAGTTCCTGGAATTTTTGCTCTGCGTTTCCGTCAGGTATCGTATTCATTGCATGCCCCATGCAAGGCCATACAGCGTCGTGCGCTCTTCGCGCAGCGAGGACTGCGCCAGCCTGATTCATCGCAACCGGCACTCCCGGAGCGACCTCCCAATGCGCGCCTGTCGATTCGTTGCCGGCTGGTCGCGCTACGTTTTGGTCCTTTTTTGGGCATCGGGGACGATAATCCTCGTGTCTCTTCTACTCAACCCCTCCCTCCTGTCCGCACGTGGGTCAGCGTGCCTGGACGCTATTACGACACTCGCTGCTCTTATGGGTTCGGCAGCCTTGACTAGCTTTTTTCGTAAAATGACAGGAATACCGCAACCCTTCTGTCGCCTGTCGCACGTTTCGCGACATGCCACGCCTTTCCTGTGACCACGCCGATGTCCAGCAAGACTTATGAAGTCCGTCCGAACCAGTCTGTCGAACTCCTCAAGGAGCTCCACATCCTGACGCGCGACGGGAAAATGAACCAGGACAGCCGCCGCAAGCTGAAGCAGGTGTATCACCTGTTCCAGTTCATCGAGCCGCTGCTCAAGGATCTCAAGCAGGATGGCCGCGACGTGACCCTCGTCGATCACGGTGCGGGCAAGTCCTATCTGGGCTTTATTCTCTACGACCTGTTCTTCAAGGATCAGCGCGACAGGTCACACATTTATGGAATCGAAACGCGCGACGAGCTCGTGCAGCATTCGCAGGAGCTGGCCAAACGGCTGGGCTTCGGCGGCATGTCGTTCCTGAACCTTTCGGTAGCCGACTCGATCACGTCGCCGCAATTGCCTGCGACCGTCGACATCGTCACCGCGCTGCACGCCTGCGATACGGCCACCGACGACGCCCTGCGCTTCGCACTGAAGAAGCGCGCGCGCTACATCGTGGTCGTGCCGTGCTGCCAGGCCGAGGTGGCGGGCGTGCTGCGCCGCAATAAGGGCAAGTCGCTCGGGCAGGCGCTCACGGAGATCTGGCGTCATCCGCTGCATACGCGCGAATTCGGGAGCCAGATCACCAACGTGCTGCGTTGCCTGCAACTCGAGGCGCACGGCTATCAGGTGAGCGTGACGGAACTGGTGGGCTGGGAGCACTCGATGAAGAACGAACTCATCATCGCCCAGTACAAGGATTTGCCGCGGCGCCGCCCCGCGCAGCGGCTGAACGAGATTCTCGATACCTTTGGGCTCGCGGACCTGCGCGAGCGCTTTTTCGCCGACGAAGGCGAGGCGGCCTCAGAGGTGGCAACCGAGGGTTGAGCGGGTGGGCGGCGCGGCGTCAGTCGCGCTTGTTCATCCAGTCTTGCCAACCGGCGAAGCCGAGCTTGCGCAGCGTTTCCTGGTTGCGTTCATAGATGTCGGCGGCGTCGGGGAATGCCTCGACCGCGCGCTCGATGCTCGCTTCCCGCAGTAAATGCAGGATCGGATACGGCGCGCGGTTCGTGTAGTTCTCGATGTCGTCGGGCTCGCTGCCCTCGAACTGGAATTGCGGGTGAAAGCTCGCGACCTGCAGCGTGCCTTCCAGCCGCAACTGCTGCACGAGGCGCTCGGCGAACCAGGTCGCATCGTTGAAATCGGCGAAGTCGGCGAACGCACGCGGCAGGATCAGCAGCGTCGTGTCGATCTCCGCGGCGTCGGCTTGAGCGAGCGTTTGCAATTCACGCTCGAGATCGATGAGGACACCTTCGAGATCGGTCGCCTCGCTGATCACGTAGCGAATCTGGTTTTTCACGTGCACGCTCTTCGCGAACGGGCAGAGATTCAAGCCAATCACGGCGCGCGTGAGCCAGTGGCGGGTCGCTTCGAGAATGGCGGCGTGGTCGGGGGACAGAGCAGCGGGTTCGTTCATCGTGTCATTTTACGGGCGGCTAGCGCCGAGGACATGCCGCTTCGATCAACAGCTTTGCCATGCGCGGCGCCGCGAGAATCGGGCCGCAGCCGGGGCCGTAAGTCTGGCTTGCGGCGTAGATGCCTTCGACGAGCAGCGCGAGTTCCTCCGCAAGCGCGGCCGGATCGCTAGCCCCGGCTTCCTGCGCAAGCGTGGTGAGCCGCGCCATGAGCTTCGTCTTGTTGTTGTCGACACTGCGCCGCGCGGGATGCGTGGCGTCGGGAAATTCGGTTGCGACGTTCACGAACGGGCAACCGCGATAGCCCGTCGCAGAGGCGCGGTGCGTGAGGTCCTCGAAATACTGCATCAACTGCTTCGCCGGCTCGCCCGGATGCTTCGCGAGACTGGCGTCGAAGCGCTCGAAAAAGCGCACATCGCAGCGCTGCAGGTAGGCGACGACGAGATCGTCCTTCGACGAAAACTGCCGGTACAGGCTCATCTTGTTGACGCCGGCGCGCTCGACCACAGCCTCGATGCCGACCGCGCGCACGCCCTCGCGGTAGAACAGCTCGTCGGCGGCGCGCAGCAGGTGCTCGTGGGCGCGCGCCCCGGCCGTTTGCGCGCGGGGGCGGGGCTTGCGCGCAGAGGCAGTTGACGTTTCGTCGTGGCCTTCGTGTTTCATGAGGGCATCTCGCGATCGGGGTGATGACTTGACATGTTACCGAGCGGTAACTACTATCGCAACACACTTGTGACCGATCGGTAACAATCGAGCGATGGCGAATCGTCGCAGCGAGCGGTCATACCAACGAAAACATTGGCATGTCGAAACCCGGCGCGCCGTGACAGGAGCACCAATGAACTGGGCAGCGAAGCGAATAGGCGGGCGTTTCCACTACGGATGGCTCGTCGTGGCAGTGGTGTTTCTGGTGCTGCTGGCGGCGGCCGGCACGCGTGCGACGCCCAGCGTGATGATGGTGCCGCTCGAGCATCAATTCGGCTGGAGCCGGGCGACGATCTCGCTCGCCATCTCGGTGAACATCGCGCTCTATGGCCTCATGGGCCCGTTTGCGGCGGCGGCCATGCAGCGTTTCGGCGTGCGTCCCACGCTGCTCGCGGCGCTCGGCACGATGGCGGCGGGCGTGGCGCTTTCCGCGCTGATGACGCATCCGTGGCAGATGATCCTGATCTGGGGCGTGATGGTGGGCGGCGCCACTGGCGTAGCGGCGCTTTCGCTTTCGGCCACGGTCGTCACGCGCTGGTTCCACTCGCACCGCGGGCTTGCCATGGGCATCCTCACAGCGAGCTCGGCCACGGGCCAGCTCGTGTTCCTGCCGCTCCTCGCGGCGATCGTGGAGAAGCACGGCTGGCAGTCGGTGGTGCTCGTGGTTGCCGTGGCCGCCGCTGCGGTGCTGCCGCTCGTGCTGTTCCTGCTGCCCGAGCGGCCCGCGAGCGTGAATCTGCGTCCGTTCGGCGAGGACGAGAGCACCCCCGTCGCGCCGCCGGCGCCGCATCAAAACCCGCTGAAGATCGCGTTCGACGCGCTCTTTTCGGCGAGCCGCACGCGCGACTTCTGGCTGCTCTTCTTCAGCTTCTTCATTTGCGGCGCGAGCACGAACGGCTATGTGGGCACGCACCTCATCGCCATGTGCGGCGACTACGGCATGACCGAAGTGCAGGGCGCCTCGCTGCTCGCCACGATGGGCATTTTCGACTTGTTCGGCACCACGCTCTCGGGCTGGCTCTCGGACCGCTTCAACAGCCGCGTGCTGCTGTTCTGGTACTACGGGCTGCGCGGACTTTCGTTGATCTATCTGCCGCATGCCTTCGGCATCGACTTCTTCGGGCTGCCGATTTTCGCGGTGTTCTACGGGCTCGACTGGATCGCGACGGTGCCGCCTACGGTGCGCCTTGCCACCGACGTTTTCGGCAAGGAGCGCGCACCGATCGTGTTCGGCTGGGTCGTGGCGGGGCATCAACTCGGCGCAGCATTCGCGGCGTTCGGCGCGGGCCTGTTGCGCGCGAGTCTCGGCACCTACACGGTGGCGTCGATGATTTCGGGCGGCCTGTGTCTCGTCGCGTCGTTCCTCGTGCTGCGCATCAACCGCGGTCCGCGCGCCGTGGGCGTGCAAACGGCCTGACGACGCGCACGCGGACCGCGACATCAACGCGCCGGTTCGCACTTCGGCGAATCCCAACGGGCGACGCATGAGCGTCGCCCGTTGCGTTTGAGCGTATTTCACGCGCTGCGGTTATTCTAGTGACCCCCGGGCACGCCGCCCGCCACCCCAAGGACACACAAGGCATGACGAAGCACAAACCCGCACCGACAGCCGTGCCCATTCACGAACTCATCGCCGGGCGCTGGAGCCCGCGCGCCTATTCGAGCGAGCCGGTGAGCCGCGAGGCGCTGCACGCGGTGATCGAGGCGGCGCGCTGGGCGCCCTCGGGCTACAACCTGCAGCCGTGGCGCTTTATCGTGTTCGACCGTAGCGCCGACGAAATCGCGTTCAAGCGCGCGTTCTCGACGCTCGTGCCGTTCAACCAGCAGTGGAACGCGCCGGCGCCGGTGCTGATCGCCGTGACGGCGCAGACGCTCAACGCGAAGGGGGAAGTGAACCGCACGGCGCAATACGACGCAGGTGCGGCGGCGATGTCGCTCGTGCTCCAGGCGCATGCGCTGGGCCTCGCCGCGCACCAGATGAGCGGTTTCGACGTGCAGGCGTTCCGCAAGGAATTTGCGCTGCCGAACGACGTGGAGCCGCTGTCGATCATCTCGATCGGCCACTACGGCGAAGCCGAGAAGCTGGAACCGGTGCTGCGCGATCGCGAGAAGGCGGAGCGCACGCGTTCGGCGGTGGGCGAGATCGCCTACGAGAATGGCTGGAAGCACCCGTTCAAGGGCTGAGCCGGGCGTAGCCCCACGCCCATGCGGGCAGCAGGCTATCGAACTGAGCAAAAACGCGCGGCGCGGCCCGCGCGTTTTTTACTTCCGGGGCCGCATCATGGGCCTGCGGTTGCCGCGCGCCGCGCTTTCGTGCTACAAAGCCGATCCCCCCGACCTTTCCTCTCTTGCGCGCGCATTCGCTGCGGCGCGCTCTTGCCATGACCAGCTTCTGCGCGATTGACTTCGGAACCTCCAATTCGGCGGTGGCGCTCCCGGCAGCGGCCGACGGCGCGATGCGCCTCGCGCCGGTGGAAGGCGCGCACACCACCTTGCCCACGGCGGTGTTCTTCAACGTCGACGAACACACGCGCGAATTCGGGCGTGCGGCGCTTGCGTCCTATATCGACGGCTTCGACGGCCGGCTGATGCGCTCGATGAAGAGCATCCTCGGCTCGCCGCTCGCCGAGAGCACGACCGACCTCGGCGACGGCAGCGCGATTCCTTATACCGAGATCATCACGATCTTCCTGGAGCACCTGAAGCGCAGTGCCGAGCGCTGCTCGGGTGCGCCCATCACGCGTGCTGTGCTGGGTCGCCCCGTCTTCTTCGTCGACGAAGACCCGCGCGCCGACAAGCTCGCCCAGGACCAGCTCGAAGCGGCGGCGCGCCGCGTGGGCTTTCGGGAAATCGAGTTCCAGTACGAGCCGATTGCGGCGGCGTTCGACTATGAGTCGCGCCTCGCGCAAGAAGGGCTCGTGCTCGTAGCCGACATTGGCGGGGGTACGTCGGACTTCTCGCTCGTGCGTGTGGGGCCGGATCGTATGTCGCGCCTCGAGCGCAAGGACGACGTGCTCGCGCACCACGGCGTGCACGTGGCGGGTACCGACTTCGACCGCCGCGTCGAACTCGCGACCATCCTGCGCGAACTGGGCTACCAGTCGCTCGATCCCGAGGGCCGCGAAGTGCCGAACCGCATCTATTTCGATCTGGCGACCTGGCACCTCATCAACACGATCTACACGCCCAAGCGCGCGACCGAGCTGAAGCTCATGCGCCATCTGTACCCGAACACGCGTCAACACGACCGGCTGATGCGCGTGGTCGACGAGCGGCTGGGGCACGCGCTCACGGCGCGCGCCGAGGAGGCGAAGATCGGTGTTTCCGCGGGCGGGGAGACGATGATCGACCTCGAGGCGGTCGAGACGGATCTGCGCCTTGCGTTCGGCGACGCGCAACTCGTCGAGGCGGGCCGCGAGGAGACGCGGCGCATCGTGCAGGCCGCACGTGAAACGGTGCAGGCGGCGGGTGTGGCGCCCGGGCAGGTGAGCGCGCTTTACTTCACGGGCGGCTCCACCGGCCTCGTATTCCTGACGCAGGCGCTGGCGGAGGCGTTTCCGCAGTCGCAGGCCGTGTTCGGCGACCGTCTTGCCAGCGTGGCGACGGGCCTGGGCATTCACGCGCAGCGCCTGTTCGGCTGAATACGCGGCTGAATGCGCGGCTGAACGCGCGGGGAATCTGATCCCCGTTGAAAATCCGTTCTGAAAAACGCAGGCAAGAAAAAACCCCACCTTCGAGAAGAAGCGTGGGGTTTTTCGGTAAGCTTGCTAGTCAGGAACTTCGCAGAAGCTGCGTTCAGATCCTAAATGCCTTAGCAGACCAATAAGCGCAGTACTTAGACCGGCTTGATGTTGGCAGCTTGCTTGCCCTTCGGGCCCGTGCGGACTTCGAATTGAACCTTTTGGTTCTCTTGCAGCGTCTTGAAGCCGTCAACCTTGATTTCCGAGAAGTGCGCGAACAGGTCTTCGCCGCCGCCGTCCGGAGTGATAAAGCCAAAGCCCTTAGCGTCATTGAACCACTTGACGGTACCGGTTTCCATATTACTTTCCTAAAAATGAATGAAGGCCGAAGCCCGAGAGGTGCACGAAAATCAAGGAAGGGGTATGGGACCAGCCGGAGTACCGTTGATGGGCGAACTACGAAAGACCTATTCACACTCGCCGCTTGAAATCCTGCCCGAACTTTATACGGCTAAACGCCATGAAGGTCAACTAGGTCCCCGGGAAAGTTCGTATTTTTTTGCTACAGGGTCGAAACTGACCCTTACAAACCTTGATAAGCAAATGACTTTTTTGTATTAGGCCGTCGTTTTTGGCGCCCTTCCGTGGTGCAACCGGTTAAACTACGCGCCGCGCTGAAGTTGCGCCTACAGGCGCAATCTTTCGTGTGGAGGTACGACAACCGCGGGAAACCCGCCCGCACAACAGACGGGATAAACGCGTTGTCGAGCTGCTCTTGAAACAGGAGAAGACGTGAAAAGTTCTATTCAACGGAACATCGGCCCGTTCGCGCTGATGTTCACCGGCCTTGGGTCGATTATCGGTTCGGGCTGGCTGTTCGGCGCGTGGAAGGCGGCGAAGATTGCAGGCCCGGCGGCCGTTTGCGCCTGGATCATCGGCGCCGTGGTCATTCTGGCCATCGCGCTCACCTACGCCGAACTCGGTGCGATGTTCCCGGAGTCGGGCGGTATGGTCCGTTACGCCCGCTACTCGCACGGCGCACTGGTGGGCTTCATCAGCGCGTGGGCCAACTGGATCGCCATTGTCTCGGTGATCCCGATCGAAGCCGAAGCCTCGATCCAGTACATGAGTACCTGGCCCTATGACTGGGCGCACGCGCTCTTCGTCGACGGGTCATTGACGCATTCAGGGCTCGGCCTTTCGGCGATTCTCGTGATCATCTACTTCATGCTCAACTATTGGGGTGTGAAGCTGTTCGCACGTGCCAACAGCGCGATCACGATCTTCAAGTTCATCATCCCGGGTCTGACGATCATTGGCCTGATGGCTGGAAGCTTCCACCACGAGAATTTCGGCCAGACGACCACGTTCGCGCCGTATGGCTGGTCGGCGGTGTTCACGGCGGTTGCCACCAGCGGCATCGTGTTCGCGTTCAACGGCTTCCAGAGCCCGATCAACCTCGCGGGCGAAGCGCGCAACCCGGCCAAGAGCGTGCCGTTTGCGGTCATTGGCTCGATCCTCTGCGCGCTCGTGATCTACGTGCTGCTGCAGATCGCGTATATCGGCGCGGTCAATCCGGCTGACGTCGCGAAGGGCTGGAACACGTTCAACTTCAAGTCGCCGTTCGCGGAACTCGCGATCGCGCTGAACCTGAACTGGCTCGCGATCCTGCTGTATGTGGACGCGTTCGTGAGCCCGAGCGGCACCGGTACGACCTACATGGCGACGACCTCGCGCATGATCTACGCGATGGAGCGCAACAACACGATGCCGAAGATGTTCGGCAACGTGCACCCGTTCTACGGCGTGCCGCGCAACGCGATGTGGTTCAACCTGCTCGTCTCGTTCATCTTCATGTTCTTCTTCCGCGGCTGGAGCTCGCTCGCGGCAGTGATCTCGGTGGCGACGGTGATTTCGTACCTGACGGGCCCGATCAGCCTGATGGCGCTCAAGCGCGCCGCCACGGACATCGAGCGCCCGCTGAACGTGCCGTTCATGAAGGTGATCGCGCCGTTCGCGTTCGTCTGCGCTTCGATGATCCTGTACTGGGCGAAGTGGCCGCTGACCGGCGAAATCATTCTGCTGATGGTCGTCGCGCTGCCGGTGTACTTCTACTTCCAGGGCAAGCAGGGCTATGAAGGCTGGGGCCAGGATCTGAAGGCTGCATGGTGGCTGTGTGCGTACCTGCCGATCATGGCGCTGCTCTCGCTGCTCGGCAGCAAGCAGTTCGGCGGCAGCGGTCTGCTTCCCTACGGCTGGGACATGCTCGTCGTCGCGCTGATCTCGCTCGTGTTCTATTACTGGGGCGTGAATTCGGGCTACCGCTCGCCGTACCTCGCGGAACGCGAGGAGCACGACGAAGTCCTCGAAGGTATCGGCGCGCACTAAGTATCAAACCAAGCGTCGCGCAATACAAAAAGCCCGCCTGAAGCGATTCAGGCGGGCTTTTTTGCCTTTTGAGCAAGCGCGAGCCAGTGTGGCGGCTCGCCGCGGCGTTACTGCACCGCGCTGCCGAACACGTAGTTCGTCATCGCGAGCGCGCGCTGGTAGGTGCCGAGCGACTGCACACCGAGTGTGTAGTCGTCGTCGGCCGCGCCGAGCGCCGCGAAGACGGGCAGCAGATGCTCGTCGGTCGGGTGCATGAGCACGGCGTGCGGTGCACGCTGGCGGTAGTCGAGCAATGCGTCGATGTCGCGCGCGGCGAGGTGATTCTCGAACCACTCCGTGAACTCGGCCACGCGCGGATCGGCATCTTCCGGGCGCGCCGAGAAGTCCGCCTCGCGCAGGTTATGCGTGATCTGGCCCGAGCCGATCACCATCACGCCTTCGTCGCGCAGCGAGCGCAGCGCGCGGCCCAGCGCAAAGTGATGCGCGGCGTTGGCGCGTGGCTGCACCGAAAGCTGGGCGACGGGCACGTCGGCGTCGGGGAACATCAGCAGCATGGGCACCCACGCGCCATGGTCGAGGCCATGCGCTTGCTCATCGACAGGAACGCCTTGCTCGCGCAGCAGCGCCGCTGCGCGCTGCGCCATCTCGGGAGCGCCCGGCGCGGGGTACTGGATTTCGTACAGCGCGCGCGGAAAGCCGTAGAAGTCGTGGATGGTTTCAGGCTGCGAGGCGGTGCTCACCGCGGGGCGCATCGTGCCCCAATGCGCGGAAAGCATGAGCACCGACTGCGGACGCGGCAAATGCTGCGAGAGCGCGGTAAAGCCGCCAGAAGGCAGCGACGGGTCGATCGGCAGCGTAGGCGCACCGTGCGAGAGGAAAAGGGAAGGCGTGCGGGTAGTCATGATCGTGGGCTGGCCGCGCCGGGGCGGTTCAAAAGTATCGTATTGCGATCAATATAAGACCCAACCGTCGCGAATTAAACGGGCCGAAAGGGAATTGATTGTGTCGCCGATATTGATAATCGAAGCGGCGCAGAAAGATGCGGCAGGCGCTTACTCGTCGCCGCCGCGCAGCCCCGGCCAGGCGGGCGAGAGCGCGGGCCCGAGCGCGAACAGGTCGAGCACGCGCGCGACCGTGTGATCGACCATCTCGTCGATCGAAGCCGGCTGGTTGTAGAACGCCGGCAGCGGCGGGAAGATCACGCCGCCCATTTCGGTCACGGCCGTCATGTTGCGCAGATGCGCGAGGTTGAACGGCGTTTCGCGTACGAGCAGCACGAGACGGCGGCGTTCCTTGAGCGTGACGTCGGCGGCGCGCGCGATCAGATTGTCGGAGAGGCCATGGGCGACGCTCGCGAGCGTTTTCATCGAGCAGGGCGCGACGATCATGCCGTCGGTCGCGAACGAACCCGAAGCGATGGTCGCGCCGACATCGCGTACTGAATGCACGACATCGGCGCGCGCGTGCAGATCGTCCTTCGTGAGCTGCAGCTCGTGCTGGATGTTGAGCCAGCCCGCGGCGGAAACGAGCAGGTGCGTTTCGACGCCGCCCAGCCGCCGCAGCATGTCGAGCATGCGAACGCCGTAAATCGCGCCCGTGGCCCCCGTGATCGCGACGATCAGCCGGCGTTGCGGCAGTTGTGCGATAGCAGGCGAGGCTTGGGAGGCAGTATTCACGTCAGGCGGTCAGGCGGGAGTCGAAGCGAAGGCGAGGTGAGGTCGAGGCGAAGGCGCCTCAAGACTAGCGCCGGCGTAGCGCGCCGTGCGCTCGGGACGGCGCGGGCGCCACGCAATGCGCCCGATGCCGCCCCGTTGCCGGCACTTACGCCGCGGCGAAGAGCTGCTGCAGCTCGCCGTTCTGGTACATCTCCATCATGATGTCCGAGCCGCCGATGAACTCGCCCTTCACGTAGAGCTGCGGGATGGTCGGCCAGTTCGAGAATTCCTTGATGCCCTGGCGGACCGCGTCGTCCTCGAGCACGTTGACGGTCTTGAACTGATCGACGCCGCAGGCTTTCAGGATCTGCACCGCGCGACCGGAGAAGCCGCACATCGGGAACTGCGCGTTGCCCTTCATGAAGAGGACGACGGCGTTTTCGTCGACGATCTGCTTGATGCGTTGTTGGGTGTCCATGACTGACCTTGCGATTGAATTGATGCTGAATACGTTGGAATGCAGGATGAAATGATAGCGGATTTCGCCTGAGCGGGCCGGGCGTGGCCAGCGTTGCGCTCAAATGCGCCTGGTTGCGCTCAGCCAGCCGGCAACGGAAGACGCCCGCCGCTGATGCGCTCGATCCCGGCCAGATCGCGCTCGGAGCGCACGTCCGTGAATCCGGCGCTTTCCAGCAACGCCCGCACAGCGGCCGCCTGGTCGTAGCCGTGCTCCATCCAGAGCACGCCACCCGGCGCGAGCCGGGCCGGTGCGCCCGCGACGATCGCGCGCAAGGCGGTGAGGCCGTCGGCTTCGTCGGTGAGCGCGCCGCGCGGCTCGAAGCGCAGGTCGCCTTGCTCCAGATGCGGGTCGCCGCTCGCGATATAGGGCGGATTGCTCACGATCGCCTCGAAGCGCAGCGCCGGATCGAGCGTGTCGTACCAGCTGCCCGCGACGAACGCGAGCGGGCCGCCGGGGCGCCCCACGTCGAGCAGCTTGGCGGCGTTGCGCGATGCCACGTCGAGCGCGGCCGCCGAGCGGTCGACGGCCCAGACGCGCGCATCGGGCCTTGCCGAGGCGAGCGCCACCGCAATCGCGCCGCTGCCGGTGCCGAGGTCGAGCACGCGCGGCTGT
Source organism: Paraburkholderia sp. J7 (assembly GCF_905220155.1). Classification (NCBI taxonomy): domain Bacteria; kingdom Pseudomonadati; phylum Pseudomonadota; class Betaproteobacteria; order Burkholderiales; family Burkholderiaceae; genus Paraburkholderia; species Paraburkholderia sp. J7. The sequence goes on from NZ_CAJMYZ010000039.1 coordinate 19,314, forward strand.
GCGATGCCTTCGAGCGCCGCAAGCGCGGTTTCCACGAGCACCTCGGTATCGGGGCGCGGAATCAGCACATCGGGCGTCACGTCGAAGTCGAGGCCGTAGAACTCGCGCGCGCCGACGAGTTGCGCGATCGGCTCGCCGTGCGCGCGGCGCGCTTCGAGGTCGCGGTAGGCCGCGACGGCGCTCGTTTCAAGCGCTTCGTCGCCGCGCGTGATGAGTTCGGTGCGGCGCCACCCGAGTACGTGCATCAGCAGAATGCGCGTCTCCAGCGCGGGCAGCGGCGAGGCGCGCAGCAGCGCCTCAGCGGTAACGGCTTCGCTCATGTTTGATGCACGCTCAATCCGCGTCGCCCAGCGACGCAAGCTGCTCGGCCTGATGCTCGGAAACGAGCGCGCCGATCAGTTCGCCGAGGTCGCCGTCCATGATTGCTTCGAGGCGATAGAGCGTGAGGTTGATACGGTGATCGGTGAGCCGCCCCTGCGGAAAGTTGTAGGTGCGGATGCGCTCCGAGCGGTCGCCCGAGCCCACGAGGCTCTTGCGCGTGGCCGCTTCCTTCGCGTGCTGCTCCTGGTACTGCTTGTCCTTGATGCGCGCGGCGAGCACCTTGAGCGCGCGGTCCTTGTTCTTGTGCTGCGAGCGGTCGTCCTGGCACTCCACGACGATGCCGGTCGGAAGGTGCGTCACGCGCACGGCCGAATCGGTCTTGTTGATGTGCTGGCCGCCCGCGCCTGAGGCCCGGAACGTATCGATGCGCAAGTCGGCGGGATTGATCTCGACTTCGCCGATCTCGTCGGCTTCCGGCATCACCGCGACCGTGCAGGCCGACGTGTGGATGCGGCCCTGCGTTTCGGTGGCGGGCACGCGCTGCACGCGATGGCCGCCCGACTCGAACTTGAGCTTCGAGTACGCCGCCTCGCCCGCAATGCGCACGATCACTTCCTTGTAGCCGCCGAGATCCGACTCGCTCGCCGACATCATCTCGATCTGCCAGCGATTGCGCTCTGCGTAGCGCAGATACATGCGCAGCAGGTCGCCCGCGAAGAGGGCAGACTCGTCGCCGCCCGTGCCCGCACGGATTTCGAGGAACACGTTGCGGTCGTCGTTGGGGTCTTTCGGCAGCAGCATCATCTGCAATTCGTGCTGGAGCTGCGCCATGCGCTCGCGCGCGGCTTTCACCTCTTCTTCGGCGAAGTCGCGCATCGAGGTGTCGGAGAGCAGGTCTTTCGCCGCGGCCTCGTCGTCTTTGGCCTGTCGCCATTGGCCGTAGTGCTCGACCACCGGCCCCAGTTCAGCATGCTCGCGCGTGAGCTTGCGGTACTGATCGCGGTTCGAGGTCACGTCGGGACGGCTCAACAGGTCGTTTAGCTCGGCCAGGCGTGTAGTCAGCTGGTCGAGCTTCGATTGCATGCTCGTTTTCATCGGGCGGTGCGGAGCGAACTCCGGATAGGACTGCGAGAGAGAAGAGGCGGGCGTGCGGCCCGGTTGTGCAGGGTGCGCATGGCGCGCGCCCGAGCCCGGGCGTCGCTAACGGTCGGAGGAACCGGACGAATCAGAGGAGTCGGCGGAGCGCGAGGCGCCCGTGACGTCCGATGCGCTTTGCGAGACTTCGGTTGCCTTGGCCGGCTGGCCGTGGCGGTAAAAGCCGCCCATCAGCTCGATGAGCGAGTCGCGCTGATCGCCGCTCGACGTGTTGAGCGCATGCGTCGGACCGTGGATCAGCTTGTTGGTGAGCGACTGCGACAGCGCTTCGAGCACGGCGGACGGGTCGTCGCCGCGCGCGAGCATCTTGCGGGCGCGTTCGAGCTCGGTGCGACGCAGCGAGTCGGCCTGCGTGTGCATGTGGCGGATGACCGGCACGATGCTGCGCGAATCGAGCCACTGCATGAAGTTCGCCACGCGCGACTCGATGATCGTCTCGGCCTGCGCGACGGCGGCCTGGCGTGAGGCATTGCCTTCGCGCACGATCGTGCCGAGATCGTCGACGGTATAGAGGAACACGTCTTCGAGCTGGGCGACTTCGGGCTCGATGTCGCGGGGTACCGCGAGGTCGACCATGAAAATGGGGCGGTGACGACGCGCCTTCACCGCGCGCTCCACAGCACCCAGGCCGATGATAGGCAGCGTGGACGCCGTGCACGAGACGATGATGTCGAATTCGTGCATGCGCGTAGGCAGGTCGGAGAGCGGAATGGCGCGCCCGCCGAAACGTTCGGCAACATAGCGCCCGCGCTCGGCGGTGCGGTTTGCGACGACCAGTTCTCGCGGCTGCTGCGCGGCGAAGTGCGCGGCGCACAGTTCGATCATCTCGCCCGCGCCGATGAAGAGCACGCGCTGGTTGGCGATCTTGTCGAAGATGCGCTGTGCGAGGCGCACGGCGGCGGCGGCCATGGAGACCGATTGCGCACCGATTTCAGTCGTGCTGCGCACTTCTTTCGCCACGGCGAACGTGCGCTGGAACAACTGGTTCAAATAGGTGCCGAGCGCGCCCGCTTCGGTCGCGGTGCGCACCGCGGTCTTCATCTGGCCGACGATCTGCGTTTCGCCCAGCACCATCGAATCGAGCCCCGAAGCCACCCGGAACGCGTGACGCACCGCTTCGGACTGCGGCAGCGTGTAGACGTGCGGCGCAAGTTCCTCTTCGCGGATGCCGTGGTAATGCGAAAGCCAGCTCACGGCGGCGTCGCGCGAGCTTTGCGCGTCGGTCGCGCAATAAAGCTCGGTGCGGTTGCACGTGGAGAGAATGGCGGCTTCCGGCGCGCTCAGCGAACGCTTGCCGGACCACGCTTCCTTGAACAGGGCGAGCGCGGGCTTGATCTGTTCGAGCGGAAACGCCACGCGTTCGCGCAAGGCGACGGGCGCGGTGTGGTGATTGATTCCGATCGTTAGAAGCTGCATACCATGGGGGCGAGATTTAGGCGGATATTATAACTTTTCCTCGCTTCCGACATTCGCGTCGACAGAGTCCGACACTCCGGCAGGTGATATGGGGAGTCTTTCGAGCTGGTAGCCAAAGCCGTACAAAGTGGTCAAACGCCAGCCGTACTCGGGCCCGAGCTGCAATTTGCTGCGCAGGCGGGAGGCGTGTGTGTCGAGCGTGCGCGACCGAACGTCGCGGTTCAGATTCCACACGGTTTCGAGGATGCGCGCTCGCGAAACGGGGCGCGATGCATTGGTAAAGAGCAGCAGCGCGAAGCGGTATTCCTTGGGCGTGAGCGTGACGGTGTGACCCCGAAACGATACTTCGTAACGCCCGGAATCGAAGAGGTAGTCCCCAAAGCCATGACGGGCGCGGTTGCGTGGCCGGCGCACGCCGGCGCGGCGCAGGAGCGCGTCGATGCGCGCGAGCATTTCAGGGCCGCGCACGGGCTTGGCGATGCAGTCGTCCGCACCGGCCTGCAGGCTCGCAACGATCTCGCTTTCATGGGGCGCGAGCATCAGGGCGATGGCGGGCAGACCGGGGAGCAACCTGCGCGCCTGGGGGATGACGTCGTCAGCGCCAACGTCGCCGCACCACCATGCCGCGATCAACAGGTCGAAGGTTTCGTCTTCGAGGGTTTCGAAGAGTTGGGCGCCAAGCGGGAAGTGCTGGCATGCGTGCCCGCCCGCAATGAGCAGGCGGACGAGGGTTTCGGCCTGACCGGCGTCTGGTTCGACAAGGGCGATTCGCATACGAGAGAGTGCGGCTGGAGCGGCCCGGATGCGCTTGCCTTGCGCCATCCTGCCCCCTACACTCAACCGCTACGCGGGAAGCGCCGAGCCGACCGTTTTCCAGTTTTAAAAGAGACTAACCAAGTTGCAAATGCTAGCTCTCGTGCTTCGGCAGTCCTATCAGACTTATCCGAAAACCTATAGGACAAGTCTTTAATGGGCTGGACCGGTATTGTCATTCTTGGTCTGGTGGTGGGCTGTGCGGGATGGTGGCTCCATCCCCTGCGCCGTGCCGCACGCCACTCGCTCGCGCTGGCGGCCGTGGCCGGCGTGCTCGGTGCGGCGCTCGCGAACGCGGCCGGCAGTGCAACCGGTCTTTTCTACGATGGCGAGTTGCTCCAGTGGCCGCTTTGCACGGCACTCGCGCTCGTTTTCGTGGGTGTGTGTATGGCGCTGCGCGCTCGTTGGAGCTAGCCGCACGCAGCCGCTCCGCCCAAGGCGCCGCCTTTGGCCAAACCCAGATCTTCCGCTTCGAATTCTTCGCAGGTGAAAACATGAACGCCCGACTCCCCGAAACCTCCTCGATTCCCGAACGCATTGCCGCCCTGCGCGCCGCGATGGCGCGCGCCGGTGTGGATGCCGCCCTCGTGCCGTCCGCCGATCCGCATCTGTCCGAATACCTGCCGCGCCGCTGGCAAGGGCGCGAATGGCTCTCGGGCTTCACCGGCTCGGTGGGCACGCTCGTGGTGACGAAGGATTTCGCGGGCGTTTGGGTCGACAGCCGCTACTGGGTGCAGGCCGAGCAGCAACTGGCCGACACCGGCATCCAGCTCATGAAGATGATAGGTGGCCAGCAGAGCGCACCGCACATCGACTGGCTCGCGCAGAACGTGAGCGCGGGCGGCGCGGTGGCCGTGGACGGCGCGGTGCTCGGCGTGGCTTCGGCGCGCGCGCTGGCCGATGCGCTCAAGGCGCGCGACGTCGCGCTGCGCACGGACCTCGATCTGCTCGACGACGTCTGGCAGGGCCGCCCGTCGCTGCCGCTCGAGCCCGTGTACGAGCACGTCGCGCCGCACGCCGACACGAGCCGCGCCGGCAAGCTCGACCAGGTTCGCCGCGCGATGCAAGAAAAGGGCGCGCAGTGGCACTTCGTCTCCACGCTCGACGACCTCGCCTGGCTCTTCAACCTGCGCGGCGCGGACGTCAACTACAACCCGGTGTTCGTTGCGCACGCGCTGATCGGGCCGGACGAGGCGACGCTTTTCGTCGCCGACGGCAAGGTGAGCGAGGCGCTCGTGCAGTCGCTCGCGAAAGACAAGGTGCGCGTCGCGCCCTATGCCGAGGCTGCCGCCGCGCTCGCGGCGCTGCCCGCGAAAGCCGCGCTGCTCGTCGACCCGCGCCGCGTAACGTACGGCTTGCTGCAGGCGGTGGCGTCGGCGGTGAAGCTCGTGGAGTCGGTCAATCCGAGCACGTTCTTCAAATCGCGCAAGACGGCCGCAGAAGCCGATCACGTGCGCGCGACCATGGAGCAGGACGGCGCGGCGCTCGCCGAATTCTTCGCGTGGTTCGAGGCCGCGCTTGGCCGCGAGACCATCACCGAACTGACCATCGACGAAAAGCTTTCCGCCGCGCGTGCGCGCCGCGCGGGCTTCAAGTCGCTCTCGTTCGCGACGATCGCCGGCTTCAACGCGAACGGCGCGATGCCGCACTACCGCGCCACGCCCGAATCGCACAGCGTGATCGAAGGCAATGGCCTGCTGCTCATCGACTCGGGCGGCCAGTACCTCGACGGCACCACGGACATCACGCGTGTCGTGCCCGTGGGCACACCGAGCGCGGAGCAAAAGCGCGACTTCACGCTCGTGCTCAAGGGCATGATGGCGCTCTCGCGCGCGAAGTTCCCGCGCGGCATCCGCTCGCCGATGCTCGACGCCATCGCGCGCGCGCCGATCTGGGAAGCGGGTGCGGACTACGGCCACGGCACCGGCCACGGTGTGGGCTACTTCCTGAACGTGCACGAAGGTCCGCAGGTCATCTCGCACTACGCGCCGGCCGAGCCCTGGACCGCGATGGAAGAGGGCATGATCACCTCGGTCGAGCCGGGCATCTACCGGCCGGGCAAGTGGGGTGTGCGCATCGAGAATCTCGTGCTGAACCAGCGCGCCGAAACGACCGAATTCGGCGACTTCCTCGACTTCGAGACGCTCACGCTTTGCCCGATCGACACGCGCTGCATTGATCTGGCGCACTTGCGTGCGGACGAGCGTGAATGGCTCAATGCGTACCACCAGACGGTGCGTGTGCGCGTGGCGCCGCACGTGAGCGGCGATGCGCTCGCGTGGCTCGAAAAGCGCACGCAGCCGATCTGATTTCCTCTGGTCATCAATGGGTGTTCAAGCGGAGCGCAAACGCATGACGATCAAGGCAGTGGTGTTCGATTTCGGCGGGGTGCTGGTGGACTGGAGTCCCGAGCATCTCTATCGCAAGCTCATTCCCAACGACGACGAGCGCCGCTGGTTCCTCACGAACGTCTGCAAGATGGACTGGGTGATCCGCCAGGACGGCGGTGAGCCCATCGCCGTCGGCACCGAGGAACTGGTCGCGAAGTTTCCCGAGCACGAGGCGCTTATCCGCGCATTCTACGAGCGCTGGCACGAGATGATTGCAGGGCTGCTCGAGGGCGGCGTCGCCACCTTCGAGCGCCTCGAGGCGGCGGGCGTGCCGATCTTCGGTCTCACGAACTGGTCGGCCGAGACGTTTCCGTGGGCGTGGGAGCGCTTCGGCATCCTGCGCCGCTGCCGCGATATCGTCGTGTCGGGCCGCGTGAAGCTCGTGAAGCCCGATCCGGCGATCTTCCACGAGATGTTTCGCCGTATCGACGTGCAGTTGCCTGGCGTGAAGCCCGAGGAACTCGTTTTCATCGACGACAACGCGCACAACGCCAAAGCCGCCACCGCGCTCGGCTGGCATGGCGTGCATCACACGAGCAACGCCGCCACCGACGCGAAACTGCGCGAACTCGGCCTGCCGGTCTAACCGCGCTGGCGTCCGCGCCCCTGCGCGTTATTTCGATGCAGGCGCCGGCGCCACCGGCTGCAGCAAGCTGCGCAGCGCGTCGGCGATCCCCTTCGCGGTTTGCCCGGCGCCCTTCGCCACCCCTTCCGCGCTCACGCCGAGCGCCTGTGCGAAGCCTGCGCGCAACTCCGTCATCAGGTTTTCGTTGAGCTTGAATTTCGGGTCGCGCAGGTTGCCTTCGAGCACGAAATGCAGCGTGATCTCACCGTTGTGCGCCTTCAGTGCCGCCACGGCGGCGCGCGTCGGAATCGACAGGAAGGTGTCCACGGCGTCGCCGCTTTCCGCGAGTTGCAGGTTGTGCAACGTGAGCGTGCCCGGCGCGTGCAGGTGATAGCCGCGCACGGTCGAATTCAGGTCGAGGTCGAGCGTGCCGCCCGTCACGTTGGCCTTCGCGCCAGCCTTTTTCAGCAGGTAGGGATCGATCGTGCGCACATCCATGCCGCGCAACGTCGTATGGAGTTGCGAGTCCTTGCTCGCAATCTGCATCCAGCCGTTGAACGTCATGCGTCCAGTGTGCTCCGGACCGACGACATTGCCCGTCACCGAAACGCGCGTGGGCTCGCTCAGCGCGGGCAGATGGACATTGTCGACGCTCGCCCGCGCGCGGTTCACCGTGACGCGCCACGGCGGATTGCTCACCGAGCGGTCGTAGAAGTCGAATGTGCCGTTTTCCAAGCCGATGTGGTCGATGACCTTTTCCTGAGGCAGGCTGGTGCCTCCCTGCGCGGCGCTCGCGTCGCTTTGCGTCATTTCTTCGCGCAAGTTCGGCAGGATCTGGATCGAGCCGCTTTCCTGGCGCAGCACCGTCATCGTGAAGTCGCTCACGGTCACGTCGCGAATATGCACGCGGTGCGAGAGCAGCGCGCGCAGGTCGGGCGTGATCGTGATGCGCGCGGCGCGCAGCGTGTCGGCGGTGGGCCAGTGGGGCGGGGGCTTCAGGCGCACGTCGATGAGTTCGACGGACGAGAGATCCAATGCCACGTTCACGCTCGCGGCCGTGCCGACGGGCGCGAGCGCGCGCTCCACGTACGCCTTTGCCTCGCGCTGCAGTGCGTAGAGCGTGCCGAGCGCCGCGAGCACGAGCAGCGCGACGACGATCGCCACAATCAGGAGAACACGGTTGCGCAGCGGCATCGCCATGCGGAATTCCTTGCGGAGAATGGCCGGGAGTTCAGGCCCGAAGTGACCCTAAGCGTAGCGGCTTTCGAGCAACCGCCATGCCGCGCGCGCCGCCAAAACGACAACGGCGGCCCGCGGGCCGCCGTTGTTTGCTATCGATCCAGCACGCTTAGCGGCTGATCGGCTTGTAGCGCAGACGCTTCGGACGCGCGGCTTCTTCGCCCAGACGCTTGATCTTGTCGGCCTCGTACTCCTGATAGTTGCCGTCGAAGAACGTGACCTGCGAGTCGCCTTCGAACGCGAGGATGTGCGTGGCGATACGGTCGAGGAACCAGCGATCGTGCGAAATCACCATGACCGAGCCCGCGAATTCGAGCAGGGCGTCTTCGAGCGCGCGCAGCGTTTCGACGTCGAGATCGTTCGACGGCTCGTCGAGCAGCAGGACGTTGCCGCCCGAAATGAGCGTCTTGGCCAGATGCAGGCGACCACGCTCACCGCCCGAGAGGTTGCCGACGATCTTCTGCTGATCGCCGCCCTTGAAATTGAAGCGGCCGATGTACGCGCGCGAAGGCGTTTCGTACTTGCCCACGGTCAGCACGTCCGCGCCGCCCGAGATTTCCTCGAACACGGTCTTGTTGGCGGCCAGCGCGTCGCGGCTCTGGTCGACGTAGGCGAGCTTGACCGTCGGGCCTTGCACGATCTCGCCCGAATCCGGCTGTTCCTTGCCCGTGAGCATGCGGAAGAGCGTCGACTTACCCGCGCCGTTCGGCCCGATGATGCCGACGATCGCGCCTGCGGGAATCTTGAAGCTGAGGTCGTCGATGAGCAGACGGTCGCCGTAGGACTTGCTGACGTTCTTGAACTCGATGACTTCGTTGCCCAGACGCTCGCCCGCCGGAATGAAGATTTCCTGCGTTTCGTTGCGCTTCTGGTAATCCGAGCTCGACAATTCCTCGAAGCGGGCGATACGCGCCTTCGACTTCGCCTGACGTCCCTTCGGGTTCTGGCGCACCCACTCCAGTTCCTTCTTGATCGCCTTCTGGCGAGCGGATTCCGTCGCTTCTTCCTGCTTCAGACGCTCTTCCTTCTGGTCGAGCCAGCTGGAGTAGTTGCCCTTCCAGGGAATGCCGTGGCCGCGGTCGAGTTCGAGAATCCACTCGGCGGCGTTGTCGAGGAAGTAGCGGTCGTGGGTCACGGCGACCACGGTGCCCGGGAAGCGCGTGAGGAACTGCTCGAGCCACTCGACCGATTCGGCGTCGAGGTGGTTGGTCGGTTCGTCGAGCAGCAGCATGTCCGGCTTTTCGAGCAGCAGCTTGCACAGCGCCACGCGGCGCTTTTCACCGCCCGAGAGGTTGCCGATTTTCGCGTCCCAGGCCGGCAGGCGCAGGGCATCTGCCGCGATTTCGATCTGTTGCTCGGCGCTGCCGTCGGTCGTCGCGAGAATCGCCTCGTACTTTGCCTGCTCGGCGGCGAGTGCGTCGAAGTCGGCGTCCGGTTCCGCGTAGGCGGCATAGATTTCGTCGAGCTTTTTCTGCGCGTTGAACACGTCGCCGAGACCTTCTTCGACCGCTTCGCGCACGGTCTTTTCCGGGTCGAGCTGCGGTTCTTGCGGCAGGTAGCCGATGTTGAGGTTGGGCATCGGCGTGGCTTCGCCTTCGATGTCCTTGTCGACGCCGGCCATGATCTTGATGAGCGTGGACTTGCCCGAGCCGTTCAGGCCGAGCAGGCCGATCTTCGCGCCGGGGAAGAACGACAGCGAGATGTCCTTCAGGATCTGGCGCTTGGGCGGCACGATCTTGCCGACCCGGTTCATGGTGAAGACGTATTGGGCCATGAGAGTGTCTTTGGAAACGGGAAAAAGGGGCGGAAGTGTGTCTCGAACGCGACGTACGCCGCGTCGGAACCGCGAATTGGGGTGACGCGCAAAGCGCTATTGTACGGGGCGCGGGCGGCGGGGGAGTGACGCTTGCCTGCCGCCGCGCTCTCGCGCGCTCAGCCGTAAAAAAGCCCGCTCACGAGCGGGCTTTTTTGGCATTGCCTCGCCACTGCGCTTACACGTTGAACAGGAAGTTCATCACGTCGCCGTCGTGCACGACGTATTCCTTGCCTTCGGCGCGCATCTTGCCGGCTTCCTTCGCGCCGGTTTCGCCCTTGTACTGGACGTAGTCCGCGAACGCGATGGTCTGCGCGCGGATGAAGCCGCGCTCGAAGTCGGTGTGGATCGCACCGGCGGCTTGCGGCGCCGTGTCGCCGATATGGATCGTCCACGCGCGCACTTCCTTCACGCCGGCCGTGAAATACGTTTGCAGACCAAGCAGCTTGAAGCCCGCGCGGATCACGCGGTCGAGGCCGGGCTCTTCCATGCCCATGTCAGCGAGGAAGGCGATCTTGTCTTCGTCGTCGAGGTCGGCGATTTCCGCTTCGATCGCAGCGCACACGGCCACGACCGGCGCGCCTTCGGCGTCGGCGTGCTTGCGCACGGCGTCCAGGTGCGGATTGTTCTCGAAGCCGTCTTCCTTCACGTTCGCGACGTACATCGTCTTCTTCGCGGTGATCAGGCAGAACGGCTTGAGAAGCGCCTGCTCGTCTTCGTTCAGGTCGAGCGCGCGCACGGGTTTGGCCTGGTCGAGCTGCGCACGCACCTTGTCCAGCACGGCGACGAGCTTCGCGGCTTCCTTGTCGTTGCCCGACTTGGCGGCCTTCGAGTAGCGCGTGAGCGCCTTTTCGACGGTGCCGAGGTCGGCGAGCGCGAGTTCGGTGTTGATGACTTCGATGTCGGAGATCGGGTCGACCTTGCCCGCCACGTGGATCACGTTTTCGTCCTCGAAGCAGCGCACGACGTGCGTGATCGCATCGGTTTCGCGGATGTTGGCGAGGAACTGGTTGCCAAGGCCTTCACCCTTGCTCGCGCCCGCGACCAGACCCGCGATGTCGACGAACTCGACCACGGCCGGCACGACGCGCTCGGGCTTGACGATGTCCGAGAGCGCCTTCAGGCGCGGATCCGGCACTTCGACCACACCGACATTCGGCTCGATCGTGCAGAACGGGTAGTTCTCGGCCGCGATGCCCGCCTTGGTCAGCGCGTTGAAAAGGGTGGACTTGCCGACGTTAGGCAAGCCGACGATGCCGCATTGGAGGCTCATGAAAATCTCTGCATGTCAGGGTGGTGACGTGCGGCTCGCCGCGCGCGAAGGGCCCGGAGCCGGGCGTCTCGCGAAAGCGGGAGCGGCGGGCGGGGCGGCGCAGGGGGCACGTCGGGGGGCGTGACACCGGCTCGCGCGGAGTCACGAAAACCGTAATTGTAACCTCGTCCGGGTGAGGGTTTGCCGCAGGCGTCGCTGTGCCCGTGGGATGGCGTCCTGCGAAGACTTGCTGCGTCGCAACATCCGCGCCCTTCCGGCCCTGTCAGACAAGCGCCCGCGGCTATAATGCGCGCATGACAGCAAGCAACCAGACCTTTGATGTCGCCGTGATCGGCGGCGGGCTCGTCGGCAAGTCGGCGGCACTCGCGCTGACTCAGGGCGGCCTGCGCGTGGCGCTGCTCGCGCAGCCGTGCGCGCCGCTGCCCGCGGGCGCCGTGTTCGACGCGCGCGTGTACGCCTTCTCGCGCAGTTCGCAGGCGCTGTTCGAGCGGCTGCGGGTCTGGCAGGCCGCCGACGCCGCGCGCCTCACGCCCGTCTACGACATGCGCGTGTTCGGCGACGCTGCGGCGGAGCTGCACTTCTCGGCGTATCAGGCGTCGGTTGCGCAGCTCGCGTGGATTGCCGAGTCGTCGGTCATCGAGCGCGCGCTCGACGCCGCGCTGAATTTCCAGCCCAATCTCGCGTGGATCGACACGCGCGCCGAGACGCTGGACGTGAAATCCGACGCTGCCGTGATCGGCCTCGCCAATGGCCGCACGATCGAAGCCGACCTCGCGATCGGCGCGGACGGCGCGCATTCGTGGGTGCGTGCGCAGATCGGTTCGAAGGTCGAGCGGCGCGAATACCGCCAAACCGGCGTGGTCGCCAATTTCCGCGCGCAAAAGCCGCACGGCGAAACGGCGTACCAGTGGTTCCGCGAGGGCGAGATCGTCGCCTTGCTGCCGCTGCCGGATCAGCACGTCTCGCTCGTCTGGTCGGCACAGACTGAACACGCCGATGCGCTTCTCAAGCTCGAGCCGGAGCAGCTTGCCGCTGAAGTCGAGCGCGTTTCGCAAAGCCAGCTCGGTGAGCTCGAGTGCGTCACGGCTGCACGCGGGTTTCCGCTTTCGCTGCAAACCGTGGATCGGCTCGTGGCGCCGCGCGTTGCCCTGGTCGGGGACGCCGCGCATCTGATTCACCCGCTTGCGGGACAGGGCGTGAACCTTGGTTTGCGCGACGTTGCCGCGCTCGTCGACGTCGTCACGAAGAAAGAGGCGTTCCGCGATCTCGGCGACATCGTGCTGCTGCGCCGCTACGAACGCAGCCGCCGCGAGGACATCCAGAAGCTCGTCGTTGCCACCGACGGCCTGCAGCGGCTCTTCTCGTTCCCCGGCACGCTGGCGCGCGCGGTGCGCAACACGGGCATGGCGTTCGTGGGTGCGCAGCCGCTGCTCAAGCGCTGGCTCGTGGCCTCGGCGCTCGGCTAATATTCTCAGGCTTTAGCGCTCATTGACCCCTCGAGCAGGCATTTCGGTTGCTCGAGGCCCGTGCAGCTTAGAATGGCCGTATTGGCCGCGGCCGCAGCGCATGCCGCCCCGGCCACTCAACGGAACTCTGCGCGCGTCGCCCCTCTCGCGGCGCGGGCGAATCAGGAATGCATCCCATGCAAACGCGTATTCGAATTGCCGCGCTCGTGATCGCGGTAGCCACCTCGGCGCTCGGCTGCTCGGCTCAGGCCGACCAGACCACCGACAAGATCCGGTCGGCGCTGCAAACGCGCCTCGGCATCGACGCCAGCGACATCAAGGGCATCACGAAGGCGCCGATGCCGGGCCTCTACGAGATCAACCTCGGCACGCAAATCGTCTACAGCGACGCCACTGGCGACTACGTGCTCAACGGCGAACTCATCGACACCAAGGCGCACCGCAATCTCACCGAGGCGCGTCTGAACGAAATCAACAAGGTCGATTTCGCGAAGCTGCCGTTCGAAAACGCGGTCAAGGTCGTGAAGGGCGACGGCAAGCGCAAGATGGCCGTGTTCTCCGACCCGAATTGCCCGTACTGCCATCAACTCGAAAACACGCTGAAGGCCGTGGACAACGTGACGGTCTACACCTTCCTGTATCCGGTGCTCTCGCCGGATTCGACGGCGAAGGCCAAGCAGATCTGGTGCTCGACCGACCGCGCGAAGGCGTGGGAGTCGTGGATGGTCGACCGCAAGGCGCCCACGGCGGCCGGCACGTGCGACACGGCCGCCATCGACAGCAATCTCGCGCTCGGCCAGAAGATGAACGTGACCGGCACGCCCACTGTGATCCTTGCCGACGGTACGCGCCTGCCCGGCGCGGTCAGCGCCGACCGGCTCGAACGCGGACTGAACGGCGCGCACTGACGCCTCGCCCGAACCCGCCGGCCGCTTTCGCGGCCGGTGCTTTTTTTGCCTGGCGCTTTTTGTCCGCTCTTGCGCGCCGGGCATACTGAAATTGCATTGCAGCGTCTGCTGACCGCATCTCTCACCGATCCCACCGATGAAGCCGATCCGATACACCATCGTCCCGAAGAATCCCGCCGCGCATCTGTTCGAGGTGACGCTTACCGTGGAAGACCCCGCGCCGGACGGTCAACGCTTCATGCTGCCCGTATGGATTCCGGGCAGCTACATGGTGCGCGAGTTCGCGCGCAACATCGTCACGCTGCGCGCCTTCAACGACGCCGGCCGCAAGGTGCGCGTGACGAAGACCGACAAGCACGCGTGGCAGGCCGCGCCGGTGAAGGGCGCGCTCACGCTGCGCTACGAGGTTTATGCGTGGGATATGTCGGTGCGTGCGGCGCACCTCGACGACACGGTGGGTTTCTTCAACGGCACGAGCGTGTTTCTCGCGGCGCTCGGCCATGAAGAGGCGCAGCACGCGGTCGATATCCAGCGTCCGGACGGTCACGCGTATCGCCACTGGCGCGTGGGCACGGCGCTCACGGAAGCGCGCGGCACGAAGCGTTACGGCTTCGGCGAGTACACGGCCGCGAATTACGACGAGCTGATCGATCATCCCGTGACGCTCGGCGAGTTCACGCTCGCGAGCTTCAAGGCGCACGGCGTGCCGCACGACATCGTGATCGCGGGCCGCGTGGTCGCGCTCGACACCGAGCGTCTTGCCGCCGACCTGAAGAAGATCTGCGAGGCGCAAATCGCGCTGTTCGAGCCGCGCACGAAGCGCGCGCCGATGGAGCGCTACGTGTTCATGACGCAAGCCGTGAGCGACGGTTACGGCGGCCTCGAGCATCGCGCGTCGACGGCGCTCATCTGCAATCGCACGGATCTGCCGGTGAAGGGCAAGCCGGAGACGTCGGACGGCTATCGCACCTATCTCGGCCTGTGCAGCCACGAGTACTTCCACACCTGGAACGTGAAGCGCATCAAGCCGGCCGCATTCGTGCCGTACGACCTCACGCGCGAGGACTACACCTCGCTCTTGTGGCTGTTCGAAGGTTTCACGTCCTACTACGACGACCTCATGCTCACGCGCAGCGGGCTCATTTCATCGGACGAATACTTCGGCCTCCTCGGCAAGACGATCGCCGGCGTGCTGCGCGGCGCGGGGCGTCTGAAGCAGAGCGTCGCGGAAAGCTCGTTCGACGCGTGGGTGAAGTACTACCGCCAGGACGAGAACGCATCGAATGCGATCGTGAGCTACTACACGAAGGGCTCGCTCGTGGCTTTGGCGTTCGATTTGTCGATTCGCGCGCAGACGAATGGCCGCAAATCGCTCGACGACGTCATGCGCCTCTTGTGGCAGCGCTATGGCCGCGACTTCTATCGCGGCAAGCCGGTGGGCGTGGGCGAAGACGACGTCGAGGCGCTGATTGCCGAGGCGACGGGCGTGGAACTGGGCGCGCTCTTTAGCGACGCCGTGCGCGGTACGCGCGACCTGCCGCTCGCGACGCTGTTCGAGCCGTTCGGCGTGACGCTCGAAGGTGAGCCGGAGCGCGGCGCCAAGCCCTCGCTCGGCGCACGGTTGCGTGGCGGCGCGGACGCAACGCTCGCGGTGGTCTACGAAGGCGGCGCGGCGCAGAAGGCGGGACTTTCGGCCGGCGACGCGCTCGTCGCGCTCGACGGCCTGCGCGTGACGGGCTCGAATCTCGACGCACTGCTCTCGCGCTACCAGCCGGGCACGAAGGTCGAGATCCACGCGTTCCGCCGCGACGAGCTTCGCGTGGCGCGTCTGACCCTCGATGCGCCTGAAGTCGCGCGCTACAAGCTCGCCGCATCCGACAAGCGTGCGCCCGCGCGCGGTCTGCGGGACCGCTGGCTGGCGGCGTAAGCCGCACGGCAGTGCCAGAAACGGCGTGGGCGCCTGGCCCCACGCCGTTTTTTCATGCCGGGGATTGTTCTATCGCTGCAACAATCCGTCATCGGCGGACTACTTTTTCGGGGGGCGTTAAAAAAACACAATGCCTTCACTCGCGCAACGTTGCGCAACTGAGACCCGAAGGAGCCACCATGACCACGATCCTGCAAATCAATTCCGCCGCCCGCTCGCAAGGCGCCCAGTCGACGCTGCTCGTCAACGAACTGACGGCCAAGCTGCAACAAGCGAATCCGGGTGCGCAAGTCGTTACGCGTAACCTGCAAGCCGATCCGCTGCCGCACCTCGACGACGCCGTGCTCGGCGCGTTCTTCACGCCGGCCGAGCAGCGCACGCCGGAGCAGCAGGCTATCGCGGCACGCAGCGAAGCGCTGATCGCAGAATTGCAGGCAGCGGACGTCATCGTGATCGGCGCGCCGATGTACAACTTCGGCGTCTCGTCGCAGCTCAAGACGTACTTCGACTGGATCGCGCGTGCCGGCATCACGTTCCGCTACACCGCGAACGGCCCGGAAGGTCTCGTGAACGGCAAGAAGGTGCACATCGTTTCGGCGCGCGGCGGCAAGTATCAAGGCACCCCGCACGACAGCCAGACGCCGTACCTGAAGTCGTTCCTCGGCTTCCTCGGCATGACCGACGTGAACTTCATCTACGCCGAAGGCCTGAACATGGGCCCGGACGCAGCCAGCGCAGCGCTCGCGGGCGCGCGTGAGGCGATCGCTGCGGCGTAAAGCTCACGCTTGACGGCTGCTTGACGGCTGTAAAAGAAAAAACGCCACGAGAGTGATCTCGTGGCGTTTTTTCATCGTGTGTCGCTTCGCGTTGCGTTGCTCAAGCGAGCACGAGGCCTTCCTCCGGCAATCGCCAGTCGATCGGCTGGCGGCCTTGCGCCTCCAGATACGCGTTGGCCTGCGCAAAATGCCCGCAGCCGAGAAAGCCGCGATGCGCGGAAAGCGGTGACGGATGCGGCGCTTCCAGCACGCAATGCGCACCCGAGAGCAGCGCGCGCTTGTTCTGCGCGTGCGCGCCCCACAGCATGAACACGAGATGCTCGTGGCGCGCGGCGAGTTGCTGGATCAGCGTGTCGGTGCAGCGCTCCCAGCCGCGCTTCGCGTGGCTCGCGGCGCTGGCGCGCTCGACGGTGAGTACCGTGTTCAGCAGCAGCACGCCCTGGCGCGCCCAGGCGTCGAGACAGCCGTGCGCGGGCGCCTGAATGCCGAGGCTCGCCGCGATCTCCTTGAAGATGTTACGCAGCGAAGGCGGCGGGCGGACCGAGGGCGGCACCGAGAACGCCAGGCCGTGCGCCTGCGGCGTGCCCCGATCGTCGCCGTGGTACGGGTCCTGACCGAGGATCACGACCTTCACGTCATCGGGCGAAGTGAGGCGCAGTGCACGGAACACATCGGCGGGATAGACGGTCTTGCCGGCGGCGCGCTCGTCATCGACGAAGCGGCACAACGGCGCGTAGGCGTCGCTCGCGATGAACGGCGCGAGCAATTCGCGCCAGGCGGCGGGCAGCGCGTCGAACTGGTCTTCGAGTCGCGTGGTGTCGATGGTGGCCTGGGGCGCGGCGGGTTGGCTGGACATGTCGTCGGATGCGGGCGTATTGGCAATCATCGCGGCGTGCGTGCGGGCGGGCGCGGGGAATTCGTCGGCGCCGAACAACGAGAAGATCGTGATCTGACGCGGATCGACTTCGGGCAGCGGCGGCTCGTCGAGCGTGGCTTGCGCGGTGTCGGTCAGATCGTCGTCGAACAGCGACGCTTGCACCGGCATCGCGACGCGCGGGCGTTTCGTGGAGGTCATGGGCGGCAAGTGTCGCAGCAATTGCGCGGCGATTCAATCCGGCGCGAGCGCGGCGGCGCGGCATTTTGCGGCTTCGGCGCTGATGATGCAACTAACAGCGCCCTTTTGAGGGAGCACGGCGCTTCGAGGTTGCGCCGCGTCGTTCTCAGCCTTCGCGCAGCTTGTACCCGCGCTGGGCCTTGCTGATGTCGTCCGGCGCGAGGCCTGGCAGCGCTTTGGCAAGTTCGGCAGCAAGCGTGTGCAATGCCGCTTCGTCGCCCGCCTTCAGTTCGAGCTCGATTTCGCAGATCGGCGCGCGGCGCGTTTCGCCGTTCACGTCCGCGATGACTTCGCCCTGATCGATGGCCGCTTCCACTTGTGCGCCGTCGACGTCGAGCGTCCACAGCGTGCGCGTGAAGTCGGTGCGAAAGAGCGGGATCAGGTTCGCAGCGGCATCAGAGAGCGCCGTCGACACACCGGCCTCATCGCACTCGTGCAGCAGCCGGTCGATTTCGAGCGCTTCGCCCGCCACCGGCATTTCCCATTCGTGCCGCGCGTGCAGCCCGTTTTGCGCAACACCCACGGTCTTGAACGTCTGCAGCCAGCCTTCGGGCGCGCGGCGCAGGCGCAGCGCGCTCTTTGCGCGCGCGAGTGCGAGCGCCGGCGTGTCGAAGTAGACGTTTTCGAGCCTGATAGCGTGACCGGGCTTACCGGCGCGCGTCTCGAAAAGACGCAGCGCCGCGTCCACCTGGCCGCGCGGAAGCGCGAGCTTGATTTCGCGTTCGATACCCATCGCCGTGCAATCAGAAGAACATGCGGGCGAGTTCCGCGCCCGGATGTTCGGCGCGCATGAACGCTTCGCCCACGAGGAACGTGTGCACGGAGAGCGAGCGCATCTTCTCGACATCGGCGCGCGAGAGAATGCCCGACTCGGTCACGACGATACGGTCTTCGGGCACGTCGTCGAGCATGCCGATGGTCGTGTCCAGCGTGGTTTCGAACGTGCGCAGATTGCGGTTGTTGATGCCGATGAGCGGCGTCTTCAGCGTGAGCGCGTGCTTGAGTTCCTCGCGATCATGCACCTCGACCAGCACCGCGAGACCGAGCGAATGCGCAAGCGCCTCGAGGTCGCGCATTTCGCCCGGCTCGAGCGCGGCGGCGATCAGCAGGATCGCGTCGGCGCCCATCGCGCGCGCTTCGACGATCTGGTACGGATCGACGATGAAGTCCTTGCGCAGCACCGGCAGATTGCATGCGGCGCGCGCGGCTTCGAGGTACGCCACGCTGCCCTGGAAGAACTGCACGTCGGTGAGCACGGAGAGGCAGGCGGAGCCGCCTTCGGCGTACGAGCGCGCGATTTCGGCTGGCTGGAAGTTTGCGCGCAGCACGCCTTTCGACGGACTTGCCTTCTTCACTTCGGCGATCACGGCCGCCTGGCCGTTCTCGTGCTTCGCGCGCAAGGCGCCGACGAAATCGCGCAAGTCACGCGTGCTGGCCTGCAGACGCAGTTCTTCGAGCGGGGCGCTCTGCTCGGCGGCGCGCACTTCTTCGCGCTTCACCGCAATGATCTTTTCGAGGATGTCACTCATGATGTTCGGAGGCAAAAAACGGTGCTGGATCAGCGTTTGAACTGTTGCGTGAAGCGTACCAGTTCGTCGACTTTCGCGCGCGCGCGGCCGCTGGCGAGGGTTTCACGCGCAAGCGCGATGCCTTCGGCGATCGAGTTGGCCACGTTCGCCGAGTAGAGCGCCGTGCCCGCGTTCAACGCGACGATCTCGCGCGCGGTGCCCGCTTCGTTCGAGAGCGCGCCGAGCAGCATCGCTTTCGATTCATCGGCATTTTCGACCTTGAGCGAACGGTTCGAGACCATCTGCATGCCGAAGTCTTCGGGATGAATCTCGTACTCGCGAATCTGACCGTCCTTCAACTCGCCCACGAGCGTGGCCGCACCGAGCGACACCTCGTCCATGCCGTCCTTGCCGTACACGACGCACACGTGTTTGGCGCCCAGACGCTCCATCACGCGCACCTGAATGCCGACGAGGTCCGGATGAAACACGCCCATCAGCTGATTCGGCGCGCCGGCCGGATTCGTGAGCGGCCCGAGGATGTTGAAGATCGTACGCACGCCAAGCTCGCGGCGCACGGCGGCGATGTTCTTCATCGCGGGATGATGATTGGGCGCGAACATGAAGCCCATGCCCGTTTCGGCGATCGACGCGGCCACCTGATCCGGCTGCAGATCGATGTTCACGCCGAGCGCTTCGAGCACGTCCGCGCTGCCCGACTTACTCGATACGCCACGATTGCCGTGCTTGGCGACCTTCGCGCCCGCCGCGGCGACGACGAACATCGAAGCCGTGGAGATATTAAAGGTGTGCGAACCATCGCCGCCCGTGCCGACGATGTCGATGAAGTTCGAGTTGTCCTTCACCTCGACGTGATTCGCGAACTCGCGCATCACGGTCGCAGCGGCGGTGATCTCGCCGATGGTTTCCTTCTTCACGCGCAGGCCGGTGATGATGGCGGCCGAAAGCACGGGCGAAAGCTCGCCGCGCATGATGAGGCGCATGAGATGGAGCATCTCGTCGTGAAAAATCTCGCGATGCTCGATCGTGCGTTGGAGCGCTTCCTGCGGGGTAATCATGTGGGTGGCCTCCGGGTTAGGCGCTCTTGGTTTGCTTAAGGAAGTTCTCGAACAGCGCGTGGCCGTGCTCCGAGAGAATCGACTCCGGATGGAACTGCACGCCTTCCACTGCAAGTTCGCGGTGACGCACGCCCATGATTTCGCCGTCGTCGGTCCACGCCGACACTTCCAGGCAGTCGGGCAGCGATTCGCGCTCGATGGCGAGCGAGTGGTAGCGCGTGACGTTGAAGTGCTTCGGCAGGTCGGCGAACACGCCTTTGCAGTCGGTTTCGATCTGGCTCACCTTGCCATGCATGATGGTCTTCGCGCGCACGACGCGGCCGCCGAACGCCTCGCCAATCGCCTGATGACCGAGGCACACGCCGAGAATCGGCGTCTTGCCCGCGAATTCGCGCAGCACGTCGAGCGTGATGCCCGCGTGCTGCGGGTTGCTCGGTCCCGGCGAGAGGCAGATGCGCGCAGGATTGAGCTTCGCGATTTCGTCGATGGTGATTTCGTCGTTACGGTACGTATGAACGTCTTCGCCAAGCTCGCCGAAGTACTGGACGATGTTGTAGGTAAACGAATCGTAGTTGTCGATCATGAGCAACATGGTCTTTTCTCCGCTCAGAAGTCGCTGTCGAGGCCGTCCTGCACCTGCTCGGCGGCGCGCAGCACGGCGCGCGCCTTGTTCTCGGTTTCCTGCCATTCGGACTCGGGCACCGAATCCGCAACCACGCCCGCGGCGGCCTGCACATACAGATTGCCGTTGTGGATGAGGCCGGTGCGGATCGCGATGGCGAGGTCCATTTCGCCGTTGAACGAGAGATAGCCCACGGCACCGCCGTACAGGCCGCGCTTCACGGGTTCGAGTTCGTCGATCAGTTCCATCGCGCGCACCTTCGGCGCGCCCGAGAGCGTGCCGGCCGGGAAGGTGGCGCGCAGCACGTCGAAGTTGTTCATGCCGGGCTTGAGCTTGCCCTCCACCGAACTCACGATGTGCTGCACGTGCGAGTACTTTTCGATGATCATCTTGTCGGTCACGCTCACCGAGCCGATTTCGGCGATACGGCCCACGTCGTTGCGCGCGAGGTCGATCAGCATGACGTGCTCGGCGATTTCCTTCGGGTCGTTGAGCAGTTCGGTCGCGAGTTCGGCGTCGCGCTCGGGCGTGTTGCCGCGCGGGCGAGTGCCTGCGAGCGGCCGGATCGTCACGATGCGGTCCTCGCCGCGCTTTTCCTGGCGCACGAGAATTTCCGGCGACGCGCCCACCACGTGGAATTCGCCGAAGTTGTAGTAGTACATGTACGGCGAAGGGTTCAGCGAACGCAGTGCGCGGTAGAGCGAAAGCGGGTTGTCGCGATACGGCTTCGTGAGGCGCTGGCCCACTTGAACCTGCATCAGTTCGCCCGCCGCGATGTATTCCTTCGCCTTGCGCACGGCGGCGAGGTAATCGTCCTTCTTGAATTCGCGGAACGTTTCGGTGCGCACGCTCGCGCTCGTCACGGGCGGCTGCACCGTGGTGCGCAGGCGCTGCTTGAGTTCGCGCAGGCGATGTTTCGCCTTCGTGTAGGCCTCGGGCGTTTGCGGGTCGGCGTAGACGATCAGGTAGAGCTTGCCCGCGAGATTGTCGATCACGGCGACTTCTTCGGTCAGCAGCAACTGGATGTCGGGCAAGCCGAGATCGTCGGTCGGGCAGGTGTCGGCGAGCTTTTTCTCGATGTAGCGCACCGCGTCGTAGCCGAAGTAGCCTGCGAGACCGCCGCAGAATCGCGGCAAGCCCGGACGCTGCGCGACCTTGAAGCGCGCCTGGTACTTCGCGATGAATTCGAGCGGATCTTCGTGATGCGTCTCGATCACCTGGCCGTCGCGCACGACTTCCGAAACGCCGTTGCGCGTACGGATCAGCGAGCGCGCGGGCAGGCCGATGAACGAGTAGCGCCCGAAGCGCTCCCCGCCCACCACGGACTCCAGCAGGAAAGAGTTGGCGCCGCCGCGCTCGGGTTGCGCGAGCTTGAGGTACAGCGAAAGCGGCGTTTCGAGATCGGCGAGCGCTTCGGCGATCAGCGGGATGCGGTTGTAGCCCTCGTTGGCGAGGGACTGAAATTCGAGTTCGGTCATGTTCCGATCCTGTTCGTGCTGCCGGTCGCGGCGGGTGCGGGCCCAGTGCGGCTCAAAACGGGGCGCGCGGTGAGCGCGAGGCGTTTGTTTTTGAGTGCTAGATGGCCGCTGGCGCTCGCTCGTGCTGCCCGATAAGCGCATTAAAGCGCCTGCCGGGCCGGCGTGCAGTACATCGACGGACGGTGAGGCGTAGCCGCTCGCGCCTCGCGCACTTCGCCACGAACGGCGAAACAATACGCAAGGACCACGAAAGCCAACGGCGAGACCAGCCGACGGGTTACTGCAACAGTTTAGAGTCGAGACACGCGCGAGTGCGCAGCGAAGTAAAAAACGGTGCTGAAGACGAACGAATACGCAACTTCAGCGAACCTCGGGTGAGGTTAGCGCGACCAGCGACGCCAGGGCCAGGCTCCCCGGTCGATCGTGCTCAGACTCCGTTTTTTATTCAGAAACATGAGGATAGTTGACGTTCAGTTGAGAACTTAAGTCAGATCATTGTGCGCTGCGACCGCCTTGGCGGCGTCGAGCAGCGAGGCAACTATACCATCCGATTCAATTTTTTGTACAGGTTGGCCGTGGTTGTAGCCGTAGGGCACCGTGAGCGTGGCCATGCCGGCCGCGCGGCCCGCAATCGCATCGTTCTCCGAATCGCCGATCGCCACCGCCGCTGCGGGCGCAACGCCCAGGCGCTCGCACGCCGTGAGCATCGGCAGCGGGTCCGGTTTCTTCTTCGCCAGGCTGTCGCCGCCGATCACCACTTCGAAGTACGCCGCGAGGCCGTATTGCTGCAAAAGCTCAACGGCGAAGCGGTGCGGCTTGTTGGTCACGCACGCGAGCTTGATGCCCTGGTCGCGCAGCGCAGCAAGGCCCGCTTCGACCTCCGGGTACAGATGCGTATGGCGGCCGTTGATCTTCGCGTACTCGTCCTGGTAGAGCGCGAGCGCTTCGTCGAAGCGTGCCTCCACGTTGTCGGCCGCAAAGCGCGGCGCAAGCACGCTGCGGATCAGGTGCTCCGAGCCCTTGCCCACGTAGCCCATCACTTCCTCGCGCGTGGTTTCCTCGGCGTCGAGTTGCGCGAGCATGCCGTTCAGGCCGGCGGCGAAGTCGTCGGCGGTGTCGACCATCGTGCCGTCCAGGTCGATCAGCGCCGCTTCGATGCGCGGCGCGGTGAATCGGACAGGGGCGTTCATTTCGCGGTTGCGGCGTTGGCAACGCTTGCGAGCTGCGCGCGCATCTGATCGATCACGGCCTTGTAGTCCGGCTTGCCGAAGATCGCCGAGCCCGCCACGAAGGTGTCTGCGCCTGCCGCCGCGATTTCGGCGATGTTGTCCACCTTTACGCCGCCGTCCACTTCGAGGTGGATTTCGCGGCCCGTGCGCGCCGTGTAGGCGTCGATCTTCGCGCGGGCCTCACGCAGCTTGTTGAGCGCCTCCGGAATGAACGACTGCCCGCCGAAGCCAGGATTCACCGACATGATGAGCACGAGGTCGACCTTGTCCATCACGTGGTCGAGATAGTTCAGCGGCGTGGCCGGGTTGAACACGAGGCCCGCCTTGCAGCCGTGGTCGCGGATCAGCGAGAGCGTGCGGTCGATATGGTCCGAGCCTTCCGGGTGGAAGCTGATGAGGTTCGCGCCGGCCTTGGCGAAGTCGGGCACGATGCGATCGACCGGGCGCACCATCAGATGCACGTCGATCGGTACGTTCACGTGCGGGCGAATCGCCTCGCACACCAGCGGGCCGATAGTGAGGTTCGGCACGTAATGGTTGTCCATCACGTCGAAGTGGATCCAGTCGGCGCCGGCGGCGACGACATTGCGGACTTCCTCGCCAAGACGCGCGAAGTCGGCGGAGAGAATGCTGGGGGCGATGCGGAATTGCGTCATGGCGGCCATCGAAAAACTGTCGGAAAAACCGTATTTTACCGTCAGTAGGAGAGCCGTTCGCGGCGGCCGCCACGGGCTGCGCCGGGTTGCGGGTGCCCGTTGCATCAAGCAGAATGCCAAACCATGTGCCGCGCCTCGCGGCGCGCTCGCGAGCGCCTTGCTGCGCGGGCGTCTCAGTCAACGCACTCAGCCGCACCCGGGCGAATGGAACAAGGATGAGCCAGTACGAATTCAGCGTGACGTCGCAGGTGCGCTACCTGCCCGAAGAATCGGACCCGGAGCGCCGGCAATATGCCTTCGCGTACACGTTGACCATTCGCAATACCGGTCAGGTGAGCGCCCAGCTCATTGCACGCCACTGGGTGATCACCGACAGCGAAAATCAGGTGCAGGAAGTGAAGGGGCTCGGCGTGGTCGGCCATCAGCCGCTCTTGAAGCCGGGCGAGCAGTTCGAGTACACGAGCTGGGCCGTGATCGCGACCCCGGTGGGCACCATGCGCGGCGAGTACTTCTGTGTAGCCGAGGACGCCGAGCGTTTCGAGGCGCCCGTGCCCGAGTTCGTGTTGCGCATGCCGCGCACGCTGCATTGAACCGCGGCGCGAATTCGGGGTCTGCTAGTCCTGACGCCGGTCGTCGCGCGAGGCTTGTTTCTTCCTGCCGGACGCGGTCCACACAACGATGAAAATCAGCAGGAACAGCGCAAGGAGCGCTTCCAGACCAAACATGAGCATCGGGTATTCGTCGAGCAGTTCTGACATGGCGGCATCCATCGAGAGCCAGTATTGTAGGCGTGATTTTGACGTCGATTCAGGTCGTAATGACCCGGTGATGCCGGGATTCACAAAGGCGGAATATCGCGCGGGGTCAGCGCTTCGGCGCGGGTTGGTCCGATTGGGTGGCCGGTTAGGCGGCTGGTTGGGTGCCGTTTCGCTGGCGGCCTTGCTTGCCGCATGCGGTGGCCCGAGCTACGTTCGTAACGCCCCGCCCAAGGGCGCGCCCACGCTGCCGTCGCAACTCGCCGCGCAGCGTCTCACGGCGGTTGCGTGGCAGCAGGTGCCGGGCTGGCAGGACGACTCGCTGATCGGCGTGACCGCGGCGCTGCGCGCGAACTGCACGCGCCTCGCGCGCGACCCCCGCTGGCAGCGCGCGTGCTCGGCCGCCTCGCAGCTCGATGACCTCGATGCATCGAGCGCTCGGGCATTCTTCGAAACGTATTTCACCCCCTATCAGTTCGCCAACACCGACGGCACGCTCGACGGCCTCGTGACCGGCTACTACGAGCCGCTGCTGCGTGGTTCGCGCACGCGTCACGGCATCTACCAGACCGCGCTGTATCGCTGGCCGTCCGCCTATCGTCCGGGCGCCGCGATGCCGGCGCGCGCGCAACTCGAACGCTCGGGCGCGCTCAACGGCAACGAGCTCGTGTGGGTCGACGATCCGATCGAAGCGTTCTTCCTGCAGGTGCAGGGCTCGGGGCGCGTCGTGATGGAAGACGGCAGCGTGATGCGCGTGGGTTTTGGCGGCACCAACAACCAGCCGTACAAGTCGATTGGGCGCTGGCTGCTCGACCGCGGCGAACTCACGCCCGCGCAGGCGACCATGCAGGGCATCAAGGCGTGGGCGCGCGCGAACCCGACGCGCGTGGACGCGCTCCTCGACACGAATCCGCGCTTCGTGTTTTTCCGCGAAATGGGCGGCTCCGAGGGCGACGCGCAGGGTGGGTCGGATGGCCCGATCGGTGCGCTCGGCGTGCCGCTCACGCCGGAACGCTCGATTGCCGTCGATCCTTCTTCGATTCCGCTTGGCACGCCGGTGTTTCTGCAGACCACGCGGCCGCTCACGAACACGCCGCTCAACCGGCTCGTGTTCGCGCAAGATACGGGCTCGGCAATCAAGGGCGGCGTGCGCGCCGACTATTTCTGGGGTCTTGGCGACGACGCCGGCGATCTGGCCGGCAAGATGAAGCAGGGCGGCCGAATGTGGCTGTTGTTTCCGAACTCGTGAGTGCGGCAGCGTTTTCAGCGCGCACGTAGCGTGAAGCGAAAAAGCCGGCGATTGCCGGCTTTTTCTTTTGCTACGCGTTGCGAACCGCGCTTACTTCGGCCGCTTGTCGATCACGCGCTTCGCCTTGCCGACCGAACGCTCGATGCCGTTCACCTCCAGCACGTTCACCTTGCACGTCACGCCGATCAGCGCCTTGATGTCGTAAGCGAGCGCTTTGCTTGCCGCGTCGAGCGCGCCGTAATCGGGCGCGGTTTCCGGACACGGTTCGCAGTTGAGCGCCATCACGTCCATCGGACCTTCCTTCGTCAGGACGATCTGATAGTGCGGCGCGAGCGCCGGCTGCTTGAGCAGCAGTTCCTCGATCTGCGTGGGGAACACGTTCACGCCGCGGATGATCAGCATGTCGTCCGAGCGGCCCGTGATCTTCTCCATACGGCGCATGGTGCGCGCCGTACCTGGCAACAGACGCGTGAGGTCGCGCGTGCGGTAACGGATGATAGGCAGCGCTTCCTTGGTGAGCGAGGTGAAGACGAGTTCGCCGAATTCGCCGTCAGGCAGCACTTCGCCCGTTTCCGGGTTGATGATCTCGGGGTAGAAGTGGTCTTCCCAGATCGTCGGACCATCCTTGGTTTCCGCGCATTCCGACGCAACGCCCGGGCCCATCACTTCCGAAAGACCGTAGATGTCGACCGCCGTGATGCCCATGCGTTCTTCGATCGCCCGGCGCATGTCGTTGGTCCACGGCTCCGCGCCGAAGATGCCGATGCGCAGCGAACTGGTGCGCGGATCGATGCCCTGGCGCTCCATTTCGTCGGCGATCGCGAGCATATAGCTCGGCGTGACCATGATGATGTCGGGACGGAAGTCCTGGATCAGCTGAACCTGCTTCTCGGTCTGACCGCCACCGAACGGAATGACCGTGAGGCCCGCGCGTTCGGCACCGTAGTGCGCGCCAAGGCCACCCGTAAAGAGTCCGTAGCCGTAGCTGATGTGTACCTTATCGCCGCGCCGTGCGCCCGCTGCGCGCACCGAACGCGCGACGAGATTCGCCCAGGTGTCGATGTCGCGCGCCGTGTAGGCGACCACGGTGGGCTTGCCCGTCGTACCCGAGGACGCATGGATACGCGAAATCTGGTCTTGCGGCACGGCGAACATGCCGAAGGGGTAGTTATCGCGCAGATCCTTCTTCGTGGTGAACGGGAAGCGCGCGAGATCGGCGAGCGACTGCACCTGAGACGGATGCACGCCTGCTTCGTCGAATTTGCGGCGATAGACCGGCGAATTCTCGTAAGCATGGTTCAGGGACCATTTCAGGCGCTCGAGCTGCAGGGCAGCAAGCTCGTCGCGGCTCGCCTTTTCGATGGATTCGAGCGGCAGCGTGGTACTCATGGGTGTCTCCTGGATCTTAAGAACTTTACTCGTGACGCGTAGGGAATCGAGAAGGGGAAACCCGCTTCACGTTGCGACTGGAATGACATTGCCGCGAATCTGCGCGGACTTGCCTCGGAAAAGCGCGACGGTTTCGCCAGCCCGGTTCGTCACGCGGATGTCGTAGACCCCGTTGCGTCCCGATAGCACCTGTTCGACGGCTTCGGCGGTCAACACCTCGTCGCGCAGGACGGGACGCAGGAACTCGATCGAGCAGCCGGCCGCTACGGTGTTGATGTTGTATGAATTGCACGCGAAGGCGAACGCTGAATCCGCGAGCGAGAAAATCATCCCGCCGTGGCAGGTCTGATGGCCGTTCAGGAACTCGGGCCGCACGGCCATGCGCAGGCGCGCGTAACCGGCGCGCACTTCGAGGAGTTCCATGCCGAGCGCCCGGGTGCAGCCGTCGGATTCGTACATTGCTAGCGCGGCCGCGCCGGCGAGTTCGTCGGGCGACATGTCGTGCTCAGGCAGTTGCGAGACTTGCGTGGACATCTCAGCGGCCCTCGAAATGTGGTGCGCGTTTTTCGATGAAGGCCTGGACGCCTTCCGCGTAGTCGTACGACGCGCCCAGTTCGCGCTGCAGATCGCGTTCGAGATCGAGTTGCTGGTCGAGCGTGTTCGTGGCCGATGCGCGCAGCGCTTCGCGCGTGGCGACGATGGCGCGCGTAGGTTGCTGCGCGAGGCGTGCGGCGAGCGCGCCGGCCGTTTGCGCGAGTTCCGCATCGTCGGTCACTTGCCAGACGAGGCCCCAGCTCTCCGCCTTTTCCGCGCCGAGTTTTTCGCCGGTCATGGCGAGCCCGAGTGCGCGCGCCATGCCCACGCGCTTGGGCAGGAACCACGTGCCGCCGGAATCGGGCACGAGGCCGATCTTCACGAACGCCTGGATGAAGCTGGCGGAGCGTGCGGCGAGCACGAGGTCGCAGGCGAGGGCGAGATTTGCGCCAGCGCCGGCGGCGGTGCCATTGACAGCCGCGATCACGGGCATCGGCAGCGCTTGCAGCCGCTTGATCAGCGGATTGAAATGCTCGTCGATTAGGTCGCCCAGGTCGGTCATCGCCCCCGGCGTGAAGTCGAGATCGGCGAGATCCTGGCCCGCGCAGAAGCCGCGGCCCGCGCCCGTGAGCACAAGGGCGCGCGCGCCGGCTGCGACGACTTCGTCGAGTGCTGCGGCAAGCTCTGCGTGCATGACACGCGTGAAGCTGTTGAGCTTGTCGGGCCGGTTGAGCGTGATCGTGGCCACGCGGGTGGATGCGTCGATTTCGACGCGGATCGCATCGTAGGGCATCGGTTGTCTCCTGTCGGCAGGACCTGGCGCTTAAGCGCCGAGTCCCGCTCAATGCAAAGCAGTTTGCTGCCAGAGACCGCCGAATGCATCGCCCGGCGGCCGGTCGATACTGCGCGTGTTACGCCTCGATGCGTTCGATCGCGAGGGCAATGCCCTGGCCGACGCCGATGCACATCGTGCAAAGCGCGAAACGTCCATTCGTGCGCTCCAGTTGATGGAGCGCCGTTGTAACGAGCCGTGCGCCCGAGGCGCCGAGCGGGTGGCCCAGTGCAATCGCGCCCCCATTCGGGTTGACGCGCGGATCGTCGTCGGCAATGCCGAGTGCGCGCAACACGGCGAGACCTTGCGAGGCGAATGCTTCATTGAGCTCGATCACGTCGAACTGGTCCAGCGTCATGCCGAGTTGCTTGAGCAGCTTTTGCGTAGCGGGCGCGGGGCCGATGCCCATGATGCGCGGCGCGACGCCAGCGGTTGCCATGCCGAGTACGCGCGCGCGGCGACGCAGGCCATATTGCTTTGCGGCCTCCTCATTGGCGAGCAGCAGGGCGCAGGCGCCGTCGTTGACGCCCGAGGCGTTGCCCGCCGTGACCGTGCCGTCCGGCTTCACGACGCCCTTGAGCTTGGCGAGCGATTCGAGCGAAGTCTCGCGCGGGTGCTCGTCGAGCGTCACGCGAACCGGGTCGCCCTTCTTTTGCGCAATCTCGACCGCGACGATCTCCTGCGCGAGCGTGCCGTCCTTCTGCGCGCGCGCTGCTTTTTGCTGGCTGCGCAGCGCGAACGCGTCCTGATCGGCGCGATTGATCTTGAATTCCTCGGCGACGTTTTCCGCTGTTTCCGGCATTGAATCGACACCGTACTGTTGCTTCATCAGCTTGTTGACGAAGCGCCAGCCAATGGTCGTGTCATAGATGGCCGCTTCACGCGAGAACGCCGAAACAGCCTTGCCCGTGACGAACGGCGCGCGCGTCATGCTTTCCACGCCGCCCGCGATCATGAGGCGCGCTTCGCCCGCCTTGATTGCGCGTGCGGCACTGCCCACAGCGTCGAGGCCCGAGCCGCACAGGCGGTTGAGCGTGCCGCCCGGCGCGTCGGTGGGCAGGCCCGCGAGCAGCGCGGCCATGCGCGCGACGTTGCGATTGTCCTCGCCGGCCTGGTTGGCACAGCCGTAGAGCACGTCGTCGAGCGCGCTCCAGTCCACGCCGGGATTGCGCTCTACGAGTGCGCGGATGGGCACGGCGGCGAGGTCGTCCGCGCGCACGTCTTTGAGGGCGCCGCCGTAGCGGCCGAACGGGGTGCGAATCGCGTCGCAGATATAGGCTTCGGTCATCTCGGGTTCCTGGGGCGTGAGCGCAGAAGTGCGCTCACGCCTTGCATGCTAGAGGGATGGGCAATCGGGCGCCATTCGGCCGAACGGCATAGGCCGTTCAGCTGGCTACCGCGGGGGCCGCTTTCGGTTCAACATGAGCGCGGCTTTGAACCACGCGGAAGCGGTTCGCCACGAAGGCGGCGTCGGCGAGTGCGGCGTTCGCCGCGGGGTTCGCGCCGGTGCCGTGGAAGTCCGAGAACGCAGCCGACTGGTTCACGAACACGCCGCCCGTCAGGTTGATCGAGAGTGCCACGCCGCCGGTGATGGCGGCTTCGTGAGCCGCTTCGATCACGGCGTCGTCCGTGCTGTAGACGGAGAGCGTGAGCGCGCCGTGGTCGCGCGCGGTCTCGCCGGCCAGCTTGAGCGACTGGGCGGTCGAATCCGTGGCGATCACGAACGAGATCGGGCCGAACCACTCGCGTGTGAACTGGGCGGCGTCGCGGGCTGCGTCGAGCGAAAGCACGAGCGGCGTGCGTACGCGAGCGCCGGCGAACTGCGGGTGTTCCAACGTCTGGCTGTCGGCGAGCACGGTGCCGAGCTTGCGGGCCTCGTCGATGCGAGCGCTCACGCCTTCATTCTGGATCGCGCCGAGCACTTCGACGGCGCGCGCCGGGTCGGACACGAACTTCTGCACGGCGCCGGCAATCGCCTGAGCGACGGCCTCGAAGCTCACCTGGCCTTCAGCCGTGCGGATGCCGTCACGCGGCACATAGATATTCTGCGGAGCCGTGCACATCTGGCCCGAGTAAAGCGAGAGCGAGAAGGCGATGTTGCGGGCGGCGGCCTTCAGGTCGTCCACGGAGTCGATCACGATCTGGTTCACGCCGGCCTTTTCCGTGTAGACCTGCGCCTGGTGCGCATTGCGCTCGAGCCAGTCGCCGTTTTGCGTGCTGCCCGTGAAGTCGATCAGCTTGATCTCGGGGCGCAGCGCGAGCGCTTGCACGAGCGCGCCGTCGTTGGGATCGGTGGCGAGCAGGGTCACGATGTTCGGATCGAAGCCGGCTTCACGCAGAACGTCACGCGCAATACGTACGGTGATCGCGAGCGGCAGGATCGCGCCGGGGTGCGGCTTAACGATAACGGTGTTGCCGGTCGCGAGATCGGCGAAGAGGCCCGGGTAGCCGTTCCAGGTCGGAAACGTGCAGCAGCCAAGCACGAGGCCGGTGCCGCGCGGCACGATGGTGAAGCGCTTTTGCATCGCGAGCGGCGGGTTCTTGCCCTGTGGCTTTTCCCAGTGCGCATCGGCAGGAATGCGGCGCAACTGGTCGTACGCGTAAGCGACGGCTTCGAGCGCCCGGTCCTGAGCGTGCGGGCCGCCGGCCTGGAACGCCATCATGAACGCCTGGCCGGTCGTGTGCATCACGCTGAAGGCGATCTCGAAGCTTGCGCGGTTCAGGCGCTCGAGAATTTCGAGGCTCACGCCTGCCCATGCTTGCGGGCCCGCTGCACGCCAGTCGCGCTGGGCGTTCTGGGCGGCTTCGATCAACTGATCAGGCGTCGATTTCGGATAGCGCGCGCCGAGCGCGAAGCCGAACGGCGAGGCCTCGCTGCCGACAGTTTCGCCGGTCGACGGCTGGTCGAGTTCGAAGGCGCGATTCAGGTGGGCCTTGAAGGCGGCTTCGCCATCTGCGCTAGCGGTTTCCCCGTACACTTTGGGGCTAGGCATTTCGGCGAACGGGCTCCAGTAGCCACGGGTCTCAATGGCGGCAAGCGCTTTTTGAAGCGCGCCCTCATGCTTGGCGAACAGCGAATGTGTCATGGCTCAACGTTGGTAGAGAGGGTGGACAGGGCCCGCATCAATTAATTGACCGACCGGTTGGTTGGGCAATGTTAGCATTAGTCAAAGTTCGGCGTAAAAAATTTTTTTGGGGACTTTCTTTAGATGGAAGGAGGGGCTATGGGGTACGAAAACATCCTGGTCGAGACGCGCGGCAAGGTCGGTCTGGTCACGCTGAACCGGCCAAAGGCGCTCAATGCGCTTAACGATGCGCTCATGGACGAACTGGGTGCAGCGCTCAAGGCGTTCGACGCCGATGAGGGTGTGGGTGCGATCGTCATCACGGGTAGCGAAAAGGCGTTTGCGGCCGGCGCGGACATCGGGATGATGGCGACCTACACCTTTATGGATGTGTACAAAGGCGACTACATCACGCGCAACTGGGAGACGATCCGCTCGATTCGCAAGCCGATCATTGCGGCGGTTGCCGGCTTCGCGCTAGGTGGTGGCTGCGAGCTGGCCATGATGTGCGACATGATCTTCGCCGCCGATACGGCGAAGTTCGGTCAGCCCGAAATCAAGTTGGGCGTGATTCCGGGGGCGGGTGGTACGCAGCGTCTGCCGCGCGCGGTTTCGAAAGCCAAGGCAATGGATCTGTGCCTGACCGCGCGGATGATGGGTGCGGATGAGGCGGAGCGTGCCGGGCTTGTATCTCGAGTCATTCCGGCTGCGGATTTGCTGAATGAAACGCTCGCGGCCGCAGCGACCATCTGCGAATTCTCCTTGCCCGCCGTCATGATGGCGAAGGAGTCGGTCAACCGCGCCTACGAGACCACGCTCGCAGAGGGCGTGCATTTCGAGCGTCGCCTGTTTCATTCGCTCTTCGCAACGGAAGATCAAAAGGAAGGGATGGCGGCCTTCGTCGAAAAGCGCAAGCCCGCGTTCAAGAACAAGTAACGACGCGGCGGGATTCGACCGCTGCGAGCGGCGGTCGGAATTATTTTCCGCCACCCCCTTGCGCGGCGCCGTC
>NZ_CAJMYZ010000040.1:0-47991 GCF_905220155.1 Paraburkholderia sp. J7
AAGCAGCACGAACGCACCGAGCGAGCGCGTGTTGTAGTGCTTTTCGTAATACAGATAGAAGAGCGCGGTGATGAGGCTGAACAGCACGAACACTTCGTAGAGGTTCGAGATGGGAATGTGACCGACGTCCGCACCGATCAGGTAGGACTCGTACCAGCGCACCATCAGGCCGACGAAGCCCATGAGCACCGCCGCCCACGTGAGCTTCGAGCCGATCGAGCCGCCCGAGGGCGAACGCGAGAGCAGGCCGATCCAGTAGAACAGCGTGGCGAGCACGAACAGCGCGCTCATCCACAGGATGGCCGACTGGCTGGAGAGGAAATACTTGAGGAAGAAGGCCTGGTCGGCGCGCGCGAGGTCGCCCTGGTAGATCTGGATCGCGAACAGCGCGAGCACCGCGATACCCGCCATGAGCAGCCGCGCCGGCTTCCAGCGCCAGCCCAGCACGACGAGCGCCGGCGTGGTGCCGCAGAGCACCAGCTTGTCGTAGTAGTTCATGTGCGCGTGATAGCGCGAGAGCGCGAAGCCTGCGCCTGCCACGAGCGCCAGCGCGAACAGCCAGTCCACCACGCTCAGGCGGCGCAGGAAGGGGCGTTCGTCGAACAGGGCGTCGGCGAGAGGATCGTGGGCGCTCGCGGCGCCGTGCGCGAGAGCGGCATTGGCCACCTGAGCACGTTCGGCGCGGCGGGCCTTTGCGGAGGAGGAAACCTGAGACAAGTCCATGGGCTTACCGGTATTGATCGTGGGTGGCTGTCATCACGTGCGTGGATCAGGGCGCACGGTCCTTGCCGCTGCCGTTCGTGTCGCCCGCATCGCTCGCTGCGCCGGTTTGCGGCGCCGCGCCTAGCGCACGGCCAACCGCGTCGCGGGTACGGGCGAACTCCTTCTCGAAGTCGAGGGTACGGCGGGCGGTCGACATCGCCATGATGACGTCGACGCCGTGGTCCTGATCATCCTGGCCCTTGCGGTCCTTCAACCAGAACCACAGACGCCGCTCACGCACGTAGAACATCGAGAAGATGCCGAGCACGAGCAACAGGCTGCCAAGATACACGACTTTCTTGCCCGGCGCGCGCGTCAACTGAAATACCGAAGCTTGCACCTGCTTGAATGAATCGAGCTGTAGATAGACGGGAGATCCATACAGGAAGCTGTCGGAAATCGCGTTGATCGAATCTTGCACGAAGCGCGCGGCGTCGGCGTCGGGCTTCAGGTCGGGTTCGCCGGCCTGCTCGCGCGCGAGCTGCCAGAGGTCCCACGTCGCGCCCTCCAGCATGCGCAGCAGAAGGCTCGCCGCCTTTTCCTGCTGATCCTTCGGCACCGACTTGTCGATGAAGGCGGCCACGGCCTGGAAGCCGCCGGCGGCGCCCGCAGCTGCCGGCGCACCTGTCGGCGGTGGCACTGCGCCCGCGAAAAGGGTCAGGACACGCTCAGCGCTGTCTTCCAGATGCTGCTGCAGTTCGCGGTTCGAAGCTGGGACCGAACGCTCGGCGAAGCGCTTTGCCGCCTGCGCGCGGAGTGCGGGGTCCTCGAAGGCCGCGCGCAGCATCATCCACTCTTTCGGCGTGCCGCCACTGTCGGCGGGAATGCGCAGGTAGCGGAACGGATCGTCGGGATTCTCGCGCATGCCGGCGAGGAACATGCGGTCGCCGCCGCCCACGTCCACGGGCAGCATGTAGTTGTTGTACTCGCGCGCCTGGCCGTCTTTGTCGCGCACTTTGTACTGCACCGAAGGGCCGACGTTATGCAGATCGAGCGGCTTCGAGCTCTTCGCACCAGACCCGAGACGCTCGTCGAACGCCTCCTTGAGCGACTGGTGCGCCACGCCGCGCGCGTCGTTCGCGCCACTGCCGTTCGAGATGTTTTCGACGTTGATCGCGCGGAAGTCCGCGAATTCGATGGTTTGCCCATCCACACCGGGCACCGTCTGGCCGGCGGGCAGCGCGAGCGGCGCCGAGTTGCCGATCGTGCCGCCGAACGCGAAGCTCTTCGCGCTTGCGCCGGACATGGGCCACGCCGTCATCGACATCTGCGAGCCGCCGTCCTGGAAGCTCGACTGGTAGATCGACACGCCGTCGTACTCGAATGGCTCGTTCACCTCGATGCGCGCCAGAATGCGCTGCCCCGTCTTGTGGTCAATCACGACGATGTCGCTCGCAAAGAGCTTGGGCATGCCGGTCGAGTAGTAATCGACGATGAACTTGTTGAGCTGGATGGAGAACGGCAGGTCCTGGATCAGCGATCCGTCGGGCTGGTTCAGGATGGCCGTGGAAACGAACTGGCCTTCCGGGACCCAGGCGTAGCCGCGGAAGGTCGGGTTGGACTGCGAGAGCCGGTGCTCGGGCGGTATGTCGTTGATGACCGTGTTGCTGCGAATCGGCGTCTTGTCGAAGAGCCACATCTGGAATTTGATCGGCAGATTGCTGTCGAGCAGGCCGCCGAGACAAATGATCACGATCGCGAGGTGCGCGAAGATGTAGCCGATCTTCGTGAGCGCGCCGCGCTTGGCCGCGATGAGCGTGGCGCCGTCGGACTCGCGCGTGACGAATTTGTAGCCCATGCGCTGCGCCAGCTTGCCGAGCGTGGCGGCCGTTTGTGCGCGCGTGGCGCCCTCCACTGCGAACTCGCCCTTGTGATGGAACGCGCGCAAGCTACCTTCGCGGACCTTGTCCTTCCAGCTCCTCATGTCCGCGAGCATCTTCGGCGCGTTGCGGATCACGCACAGCGAGACCGACACGACGAGAAAGCCGAGGATCGTCATGAACCACCACGCGCTGTAGACCGTGTAGAGGCTCAGCGAGCGGAAGATGTCGGCCCAGAAGGGGCCAAACTGATTGACATAGTTCGGGTACGGGTCATCCTGCGTGAGCACCGTGCCGATGATGCTCGCAATGGCGAGCACAACGAGCAGCGCAATCGCGAAGCGCATCGAACTGATCAGTTCGACAGCGCTTTTCACCGCCTTCTGGCGAACATTCAACTGCAAACCCTGCGTGGTGACGCTCATTCAAACTCCGCTTTTCGCTCTTGCCGGCTTCTTGCCGGCTTCTTGCTGATGAGGCGCTACAGCAAAAAAGGGTGCAGGCGCGCCGCCAGCATGACGACGCCCTCACCCTTTTCTTGTTTTTCGGCCGGCCGCCCGATCAAACGCGCGGCAAGCCTGCTACTACGCTCAATGCAGGCCGGCCGCGTAATCGGCGACGGCCTTGATTTCGTCGTCCGAGAGCCGGTGCGCGATGGTGCGCATCGGATCGTTATTGTTACGCGTGCCCTGCTGGAAGGCATTGAGCTGTGCAACGACATATTCCGACCACTGGCCCGAGAGCCGCGGATACTGGATCGGAATGCCCTGGCCCGTGGGTCCGTGGCACGCCGCACACGCCGGCACGCCCTTGTCGGCGATACCGCCGCGCCAGATCGACTGGCCGAACGGCACGGTCTTCGCGTCGCGCGCGTAGCCGGGTTTGGGTGTCTGGGAGGCGAACCAGGCCGCCACGTTGATCATATCCTGGTCTGACAGCGCAGCAGCAAAGCCCGCCATGATGGGGTTCGCGCGCGCCGCTGGCTTGCCGCCGGGCTGCGGTTTGAAGTCCTTGAGTTGCTTGACGAGATAGTCGGCGTGCTGGCCGGCAAGCTTGGGATAGGCGCCGCCGGTGCTGTTGCCGTCGGCCGCGTGACAGGCCGCGCACACCTGTGCGGCAATGGCTTGCCCCCGGGCGAGGTCGGGCTTGG
This sequence comes from Paraburkholderia sp. J7, assembly GCF_905220155.1. Taxonomy (NCBI): domain Bacteria; kingdom Pseudomonadati; phylum Pseudomonadota; class Betaproteobacteria; order Burkholderiales; family Burkholderiaceae; genus Paraburkholderia; species Paraburkholderia sp. J7. The sequence continues at coordinate 3,733 of NZ_CAJMYZ010000040.1, forward strand.
CCGGCGTTCCCTGATCCGCCGCGCTTGCGTGCCCCGCCATCATGAATAAACCAGCTGTTAGACCCGACGCTATCGCACTCTCGAACACCTTCAAGCACTTGCCCAGTCGATTCATTCGCGCACCTTGTTTCGTCTTGTGGGAATCAGGTTCTGCAATGGACGACAGCGACCGATCTACCTCGAAAGGCCCGCGCTGGCCTCACTGGTATTCAGTAAACCATCGCATTGTACAATAGCGCGCAAGGCAGCTCCGCGCCAGTCGGGCCTGCCCCCGATATCCCAGATTCCATCCCGGGCGCCTCCGGGCCCGGCGGGCCACCCGCCGCGTTGTTTCATATTGTGGTCCTTTTCCGATGGCCTTCCTGCTGCACCAAGCCCGCTTCTTCACGACGGTGAACCATATGCGCGACCTGCCCGCTACGGCGCGGCCCGAGGTTGCGTTCGCCGGCCGCTCGAACGCCGGCAAATCCACCGCCATCAACCTGCTGTGCAACCAGAAACGGCTCGCCTTCGCCTCGAAGACGCCGGGCCGCACCCAGCATATCAACTACTTCTCGGTCGGCCCCGCGGACGACCCCGCGGGCTATCTCGTCGACCTGCCCGGCTACGGCTACGCCGAAGTGCCGGCAGCCGCGAAGGCGCACTGGGAACAGTTGCTCTCGCTGTACCTGCAAACGCGCGCCCAGCTCTCGGGCCTCATCCTGATGATGGACGCCCGCCGCCCGCTCACCGACCTCGACCGCCGCATGGTCGAATGGTTTGCGCCGACGGGCAAGCCGATCCACGCACTCCTCACGAAGTGCGACAAATTGACGCGTCAGGAAAGCGTGCTCGCGCTGCGCACGACGAACAAGGCGTTCGACGAATACAGCAAGCAAGGCTATGAAGGGAAGCTGAGCGCGCAGCTTTTTTCGGCGCTCAAGCGCGTGGGGCTCGACGAGGCGCACGCCGTGATCGAGAGCTGGATCGTGCCGCAGGAAGCGGTCGGCGAGACCAACACGCAAGCGTAATAGCACCGCTGGCCCGTCGCTCCAGGCAGGCCCTCAGCCGTCGAAAAGCCCACACAGTCGGGCGTTTCACGCGTTTTCATCAGATCTTTTCGCAGCGCAGGCGCGGCTTTCGCCGTGCTATGTGCGTTACCGCACACAGACCGCACCGACGCCAGGCGCAAACGCCCTTTTGGGTCGTCGCGTCGGGGCCTTGCCACGCCAAGTCCGCCGCACATAAAAAAACCCGCCGTGATTTCCGGCGGGTTAAACAGCCTTATCGAAAAACGACAGGCACCCGCTCAGGGAGGAGAAGCGGGGAGCTCGGCGCCAGGCGCCTCGCTCGATCGGTATGATATACCATTGTCCCGAAAAGTTTCCTGCGCTCCCGGGACCCATCCCGTTTCAAGATATCCGCCGACATGAGCTTCTATCCGCATCATCGTCCGCGCCGCATGCGACGTGACGATTTCTCGCGCCGTCTGATGCGCGAAAACCTCCTCACCACAAATGATCTGATCTACCCCGTATTCGTCATTGCGGGCAACAACGTGCGCGAAGCCGTGCCGTCGATGCCCGGCGTCGAACGCGTGTCGATCGATCTGCTGATGGGCGTCGCCGAGCAGTGCGTCGAACTCGGCATTCCCGTGCTTTCGCTCTTCCCCGTTGTCGATCCGGCGCTCAAGACGCCCGATGGCATCGAGGCAACGAACCCCGACGGTGTGATTCCGCGCGCCGTGCGCGAGTTGAAGAAGCACTTCCCCGACCTCGGCGTGCTTTGCGACGTCGCGCTCGACCCGTACACGAGTCACGGCCAGGACGGCGTGCTCGACGAGAACGGCTACGTCATCAACGACGAAACCATCGAGATCCTCGTCGCGCAGGCGCGCGCGCAGGCCGAAGCGGGTGTCGATATCGTCGCGCCTTCGGACATGATGGACGGCCGCATCGGTGCGATCCGCGAGATGCTCGAAAGCGAGAACCACATCCATACGCGCATCATGGCGTATTCGGCCAAGTATGCTTCGGCGTTCTACGGACCGTTCCGCGACGCCGTGGGTTCGGCGTCGAATCTGGGCAAGGGCAACAAGATGACCTACCAGATGGACCCGTCGAACTCCGACGAAGCGCTGCGTGAAGTGCGCCTCGACATCGAGGAAGGCGCCGACATGGTCATGGTGAAGCCCGGCATGCCGTACCTCGATATCGTGCGCCGCGTGAAGGACGAATTCCGCTTCCCGACCTACGTGTATCAGGTGAGCGGCGAGTACGCCATGCTCAAGGCTGCCGCGCAGAACGGCTGGCTCGATCACGACAAGGTGATGATGGAATCGCTGCTCGCGTTCAAGCGCGCGGGCGCCGACGGCATCCTCACGTATTTCGCGCTCGACGCCGCTCGTTTGCTGCGCGCACAGAAGTAAGCGCCGCGCGCATTGCATGAAAAAAGGCACGTCTGCGGACGTGCCTTTTTGTTTTTTGCTCGCGCAATACCGCAGATCCCGATCAGGCCGAAGGCGCGCCCTGCGTCTGCGGCGCGGGTGCCGTCAAGCGATCGAGACGCGCGAGAAAGCGGTCGGCGTTTTCGTAGCCGACCACGCGCAGCACTTCCCGGCCCTGCGTATCGAAGAAGATGATGCCAGGCGGTCCGAAGAGTCCAAAGCGCTTGAGCAGCGCCTGGTCGTCGGAATTGTTGGCCGTGACGTCTGCGCGCATCAGGCCCAGTTCCGCGAGGCGTGCCTGCACGCGAGGGTCGCTGAACGTGAACTTCTCCATCTCCTTGCAGCTCACGCACCAGTCGGCGTAGAAGTCGAGCATCGACGGCTTGCCCGCTGTCTTGAGCGCCGCGTCTAGTTGCGCCGGCGAGCGCACGGGGGCAAAGACCAGCGCGTTTGCTGCGCTGGCGCCGGCGGACTGCGCCGCGCCGGTTGCGGCAACATCGCTCGCACCACCCACGCGCGCGGCAAGCACCGCAAGCGGACGCAGCGGATCGGCCGAGCCCGCCGCAAGACCGACGATCAGTGTCGCCGCCCAGATTGCGAATGCCGCGCCGAGACCGCGTCCGAGGCGGCGCCAGACGTTGGCCGCGCCCGCGTTCGGCGTGAAAAGCCCAAGCGCGGCCGCCGCGAGCAGCAGCCAGAGCGCGGCGAGCAGCATCTGCGCGGTGGCGCCGAGCACCGGCCAGACGATCCAGAGCGCGGCCGCCAGCAGCACGACGCCGAAGAATACCTTCACGCCATCCATCCATGCGCCCGCACGAGGCAGCAGCGAGCCCGCGCCGAGGCCGAGGATCATCAGCGGCACACCAAGACCCAAGCCCATCGCAAAGAGCGCTGCGCCGCCCAGCACGGCGTTGCCCGTGTGCGCGATAAAGGCGAGCACCGCGAAAAGCGGCGCGGTCATGCAGGCGCCCACCACGAGCGCGGAAAGCGCACCCATCACGGCGACCGCCGCAAATTTGCCGCCGGAGCGGCTCTGCGTGGCGCGTGAGGCGCCATCCTGCCAGCGCTGCGGCAGCGCGATGTCGTAGCCCGCGATCAACATGACTGCGAACGCGGCAAGCAGCACCGCGAATACACCGAGCACCCACGGATTCTGCAACCACGCCCCCAGGCTCTGCCCAACCAGCGCAGCGGCGATGCCCAGCACCGTGTAGACGAGCGCCATGCCGAGCACGTAGACGAACGAGAGCGCGAAGCCACGTGAGCGCGTGACGCGGGCGCCCTCACCGACGATGATCGCCGAAAGGATCGGGATCATCGGGTACGAGCAGGGCAAGAGGCTCAGCACCATGCCGGCCACGAAGTACAGGCCGACCACGGCGAAAAAGCCGCCGCCCTGGAGCAACGACTGCGCGTAGTCGGCGCTCGTGGCGCGCTCGTACCAGGGCTCGCCGGTGTCGCCAGCAGCGGGCGCTGCGTTGGATTGCGGCAGCGGCGTGGGCGTCGAGCGTGCCGCACCCGGAACGGTGCTCTGGCCAGCCGTAGCGGCCTGCAAAGCCGCGCCACTCACGTGGAACACGTGCTCAGCAGGCGGATAACAGATGCCGGCATCGGCACAGCCCTGCGACGTCACCGCGAGATCGAATGGACCGCTCGCCTTCTGCACCGGCACGTGAATCGTCAGCTCGCCACGATAGGTTTCGACGTTCTTCTGGAAAGTCGGATCGAACTTGATGTGGCCGGGCGGGATTTGCGCCTCGCCCAGTTCGGCCGTCCCGTTGCGCGCGGCAAATGCGAAGCGCTCGCGGTACATGTAGTAGCCGTCTGCGATCTTGAAATGCACATCGACCATGCCCGGCGCTTCGCTCGCGCTGAAGGTGAAGGCCTGATCGGGCGGCAGAAAGTCATCGTCGGCGGCGCGCGCGAGTGAAGTGCCGAACAGCAGAGGCAGCACGCAGCAGACGAGCAGGAGGAAGCCGGACAGCGAAGCGTACGGCGCGACGCGGGAGCGCCGATCGAAGCGGTTAGACATGTAGGGTGCGCTGAGTCTCGGCATTGACCCATTGACCGTAGGCGTTCGACGCCGTGGCCTGCCACGAGAGAATCTCGGGCGTTTCGTAGGGATGCTGGGTCTGGATGAACTGTTCGAGCTCGGCCGCGCGGGCGAGGCTCGTCTTGAAGAGCAGCTGAATCTCGTTGCCTGACTCGATGCTGCCCTGCCAGTGGTACTGCGAGTGCACGGCGCCAAGGCGCGTCACGCACGCAGCGAGGCGCTGCGCGAGCGCCCCGGAGGCGAGCTTTTCGGCGGTGCCCTCGTCGGGCACCGTGGTCAGCATCAGGGTCACATTGAGGGTCACGACGAACTCCGGCTGCGCCCTCTTTCAAAACAAGGGCTTGAGGCAAGACGTGATGCTACCACCGCCCCGACCGGCGCGTGCTGCGCGCCCGTTGATGCCGCTGCCAAGTGCGGTGCATGCGATCCGGTACTTTGTGTGCCGCCGGGCCCCCACGCCGGCACTACACCACCGCTCAGGTTCCCGAGAGGCTGAGCGATGTGCGCACCACGGCTCCCGAGCGCTGCAACTTCGCGAGTTCGCGCGCCTGCACCACGCTCATAAACTCGGCCCAGTCCCGCGCCAGAGCGGCTTTGTCGACCTTGTCGGTGTCGCCGAGCTTGTAGCGCTCGCCAGCCCGATAAGGCAGTTCCCAGGGCGCACGGTGCCAGGACCGCTCGGCAAGCGCAAGCAGCCGCGGATACACCATGTACTCGAAAAGCCGATCGTTGCGCATCACCTCGCCCCACGCCTGGCCCTGCATGCCTTCGACGCGCGGTGCGGCGCCCGTACCCGTCACCTCGAACGGATTGCCATCCCGATCGGGCATGATCTCGGCGTTCTGCGGCAGATTATCGGGGGCAAGCGAGAAGACCTTGAAGCTGTCCGTTGCGTGCGAGCCCCAGTAGTAACCGCGCTCATGCGGATCGATCGTGTGAGGAAAGTCGAAGTAGAGGTAGTCGGGCAGCGCGAGGACCGCACGGTAGCCCTTCTGGCTCCACGATTGCGCGGTATCCGCGCCGCCCCAGAAGAGCGTGTCCCAGAGCGTCACCATCACACTGCTCGTGGCGAAGTCCTGTGGACCGCTAGCGTGCTTGAGACCGTCCTGCCACGCCGCCATCGCACCAATGCCGTTGGCGCTCACGAGCCGACTGACGTCGATCGCGAACATCGTGGGCAATTCGTCGACCGACGCGACCCTGCCTTGTCGAATCAGCGCGGCGCACCATGGCGAACGTGCCCACGGTTTGTCCTGTGCGGCGAGGTCGATGCGCCCCTTGGCGGGATCGCCGCCGTCGCGCGCCTGAAAGCCGGCGCCAAGCAGAATGTTCTTTGCCTCGTCGCCGCCGAAGTGCCAGATCGAGAGCGGCGCGCCTGCCTCGCGATGCATGGCGGCGATTTCGCCGATGATCTTGCCTGCGAAGCGGCGCGCGCCGTCGGAACAGGGGTTCAGATCGGTCCGTCTGTCGTAGAACTGCACCGACGTAATATTCGAGGTGTCCTGAGGATCGAGCAGACGATACTCGTTGGCGCCTTGTTCGTCGCCCTGCGAATGCAGCTTGCGATAGCGCGCCTCCATCGACACCACCGCCGCGCGAGCATGCGCTGGCATATCGATTTCCGGGATGACTTCGATGAAGCGGTCGGCGGCATAGCGCACGAGCGCGATGTAATCGGCGCGGCTCAGGTAGCCGCCGCCCGATTCGTTGTTCGGCCCAGAGGCCAGTTGGGGGATGAGGCACCGGGTTTCGCCGGGATCGTGGCAACGCTGTCCGCCGATGTCGGTCAACTCCGGCAAGCCGGGAATCTGGATGCGCCAGCCTTCGTCGTCGGAGAGATGCAGGTGCAGGCGATTGAGCTTGTAGGCGCTCATCTGGTCGATGAGGCGCTGCAGGGTCGCAGGATGGCGGAAGTTGCGCGCGAGGTCGACCATCATTCCGCGGTGTGTGTAGCGAGGCGCGTCCTCGATGGTCAGTGCCGGCACGCGACCGCCCCCAGCGGGAGTCAGGGAGAACAGGGTCTGCACGGCGTAGTAAAGGCCCGGTGCGTCGAAAGCGTCAATGGACACCCCATCTCGCGCGATGATCAGCCGATAGCCCCCCGATACCGCGATGTCCGCTGGCAACGTGTGGGGCGCGAGGCGGCCCGTTATCTGCATGGGCGCTCCCGTCAAGCCGAGCGCTGACGCGCGTGCCTGCAGCGCGGCAAGCTGCCCGCCCGGTAAATCCGGCAACCCGAGCGCCACCCCGCCGATCTGGACGTCGCCAACACCCGCCTGCTCGCGTACGACGGCGGGAATCGCGCGCGCCGCAATCCGTTCGGCGGAAGGTGGCGAAGACTCAGCACGCGCACGTTGAAGTTGCGCCGGCGTCTGCAGGAAAGCGGCTGCGCTATCCGCACTGGGCGGCAGGCTTTCGACATACTGGGTTTCGTCGTCGGTATTGTTCGCCTTGAGGACGATCGGCGCCGCGCCGTCGACCACGACATAGGCGCGCGGCAACACATCGCTATAGCGCCGGTACCAGTACTCGCCCACGAAAGGCACTTCGATACGCTGACCCGGCGCCAGCGAGAATGCGCCTCGCTGGGGCGACAACGCGTACAGGTCGCCCGTAATGTGGCGCCACGAAATCGCAGCGTTGTCGATCGCGAGTATGCGCCGGATGCTGTGCATGTAGAGCGCCCAACCGCCTGCGCTCACGCGTTCTGTTCCCAGATTCTCGAGGATCAGGCGGCCACGCGCACAACTCGCCCAATCCGCGCCAAGGTTCGCGCAGGAAACACCGCTCTGGGTCGCGTCGTTCGTGTCGATGGCCACACTGAGCTTCAGGCTTGACGCGATCCGTTGCGCCTGGGCCTGGGTTGCGCCTGCGCTACTGTCGTCGGAGCCACTGCAAGCAGCAAGTGACAAGGCAGCGGTCAGCGCGCAAAGCACTGCGGCGAGCCGAGCGACTGAAGGATCCGAGGATCGAATTCGCGCGCAGCGAGCACTCCGTGGATGAGGCAAATCCATCGCGCACAACATCTTAAGTTGTCCGAATAAATCTCGAGAAAAATAAGACACCCGTCTCCTCCGCTTTCAATCGCAGCTGCATTCGTGCCTGACTATACGTTGACGGTTCCGCATCGAGGTCGCGGTACATCAAACTCAGCGGCATTCGGTGGCGCTGCGTGCAATCGGGCGGAGCCAAAAACAAAAAAGCCAGGCTAGGCCTGGCTTTTTTGTGTGCCGCTCGATCCGCAGTCCACAACTGCGTCAAGCGACCGAAAGCTTATTCCGCTTCCTGGACGTTCTCTTCCGCGACTTCCGGACGATCGAGCAGTTCGACCAGTGCCATCGGTGCGTTGTCGCCAACACGGAAACCGAACTTCAGGATACGCAGGTAGCCGCCCGGACGGTTCGCGAAACGCGGACCGAGCACGTCGAACAGCTTCGTGACCGAGTCACGATCGCGCAGGCGGTTGAATGCCAGACGACGGTTTGCGAGCGACGGCTTCTTGCCCAGCGTGATGAGGGGCTCGACAACCTTACGGAGTTCCTTCGCCTTCGGCAGCGTCGTCTTGATGACTTCGTGCTCGATGAGCGAGTTGGACATGTTACGGAGCATTGCCAGACGGTGGCTGCTCGTGCGGTTCAGTTTCCGCAGACCATGACGGTGACGCATTTCAATTTCCTTGAAACAAAGTTTTGGTCCAGCTCTTCTATCGCTTCGCGACTACCGAAGCACGGGCCGGTACATGAAAAAGGCAAGACGCGGATTTTAAAGGAAAATCCGCGTCCGTGCCACATACATTACTTGTCGAGACCAGCCGGCGGCCAGTTTTCGAGCTTCATGCCGAGCGTGAGACCGCGCGAAGCGAGCACTTCCTTGATCTCGTTGAGCGACTTGCGACCCAGGTTCGGGGTCTTGAGCAGCTCGTTCTCGGTGCGCTGGATCAGGTCGCCGATGTAGTAGATGTTCTCGGCCTTCAGGCAGTTCGCCGAGCGAACCGTGAGTTCGAGATCGTCCACCGGACGCAGCAGGATCGGGTCGATCTGCGGTGCGCGCGACGGCGCTTCCGCGGCCGTTTCCGTGCCTTCCAGTGCAGCGAACACCGACAGCTGATCCACGAGGATGCGCGCCGACTGGCGGATCGCTTCCTCAGGCGAGATCACGCCGTTGGTTTCGATGTTCATCACGAGCTTGTCGAGGTCGGTACGCTGTTCAACGCGAGCGCTTTCCACGGCGTAGCTCACGCGGCGAACCGGCGAGAACGATGCGTCCAGCACGATACGGCCGATGATCTTGGCCGACTCGTCGCCATAGCGGCGCACGTTGCCCGGCACGTAGCCACGGCCCTTCTCGATCTTGATCTGCACGTCGAGCTTGCCGCCCTTCGTCAGGTGCGCAACCACGTGTTCCGGGTTGATCACTTCGCAGTCGTGCGAGAGTTCGATGTCGCCAGCGGTGACAACGCCTTCGCCTTCCTTGCGCAGCGTAACCGTTACTTCGTCACGGTTATGCAGCTTGAAAACAACGCCCTTCAGGTTCAGCAGCAGGTTGACCACATCCTCTTGCACACCATCGAGCGTCGAGTATTCGTGCACGACGCCTGCGATCGTCACTTCGGTCGGCGCGTAGCCCACCATCGACGACAGCAGCACGCGCCGGAGCGCGTTACCCAAGGTGTGGCCATAACCGCGTTCGAACGGCTCCATGACCACTTTCGCGTGGTTGTCGCCGAGCGATTCCACAGCGATGATCTTGGGTTTCAACAAACTGGTTTGCATAGGTTTTCCTTTTCAATACCCTCGGCTCGTTACACCGATAAGGCTGAGATGGCAACAACCTGAAAAAAACGGCCGAGGCCGCCTCCTGCGCGAAGCACAGAGGTTACCCCGGCCGTCAATCCGATTACCGCGAATACAATTCGACGATCAGGCTTTCGTTGATGTCGCCAGCGATGTCGCTGCGCTCAGGCATGCCCTTGAACGTGCCTTCGAACTTCTTCGCGTCGACCGACACCCAACCTGCCATGCCGCCTTGCTCTGCGAGCGAGAGGGCTTCGACGATACGCGCCTGCTTCTTCGCCTTTTCGCGAATCGCAACGACGTCGCCTGCCTTCACTTGCATCGACGGGATGTTCGCGACGACGCCGTTCAGCGTGAGAGCCTTGTGGCTCACGAGCTGACGCGCTTCAGCGCGGGTCGATGCGAAGCCCATGCGGTACACGACGTTGTCGAGACGCGACTCGAGCAGTTGCAGCAGGTTTTCGCCGGTGTTGCCCTTGATACGGTCAGCTTCAGCGAAGTAGCGGCGGAACTGGCGCTCGAGCACGCCGTAGATACGCTTCACTTTCTGCTTTTCGCGAAGCTGCGTGCCGTAGTCGGACGTACGGGCGCCCGAAGTGCGGCCGTGCTGGCCCGGCTTGCTGTCAAGCTTGCACTTGTCAGCGAGCGAGCGGCGTGCGCTCTTCAGGAAGAGGTCGGTGCCTTCACGGCGGGACAGCTTGGCCTTCGGGCCGATATAACGTGCCACGTTGCTTTCCTTCGATAATTGATCACGCGAAACCTTAGTGGGAAAACCCGCGGTATCGCGCTAGTCCGGCCCTTTGAGCCGAACGGTGGGCTTAGTCAATTCAATAACGCCGAGAGCCTGGGTCGCCGTTTCCGGCGGCTCAGGCGTTCGGCTCAAACGACGCCTTAGATACGGCGGCGCTTCGGCGGACGGCAGCCGTTGTGCGGGACCGGCGTCACGTCGGAGATCGCGGTGATCTTGATGCCAAGACCATGCAGCGCGCGCACCGCCGATTCGCGGCCAGGACCGGGGCCCTTGATCCGCACTTCGAGGTTCTTGACGCCGTATTCCATCGCAACACGGCCAGCCGACTCGGCTGCGACCTGAGCTGCGAAGGGGGTCGACTTACGCGAGCCCTTGAAGCCCTGACCGCCCGACGTTGCCCAGGCAAGTGCATTGCCTTGACGATCGGTGATCGTGATGATGGTGTTGTTGAACGACGCGTGAACGTGAACCACGCCCTCGGCGACGTTCTTCTTAACCTTCTTGCGAACGCGTTGCGCCGCGGAGTTGTTCGAAGCCTTAGCCATTACGTTTTCCTGTAACTTTCAGTTCCGCTTACTTCTTCAGCGACTGTGCTGCGCGGCGCGGACCCTTACGCGTACGTGCGTTGGTACGCGTACGCTGGCCACGCAGGGGCAGGCCCTTGCGATGGCGCACGCCGCGGTAGCAGCCGAGGTCCATCAGGCGCTTGATGTTCATCGTCACTTCACGGCGGAGATCGCCTTCGACGACAAACTTGCCCACTTCCTCACGCAGCTTTTCCAGATCCGCGTCGTTCAGGTCCTTGACCTTCTTGTTGAACGGCACACCGGCGGCCACGCAGATGTTGCGCGAACGCGTGCGGCCAACACCGAAAATTGCCGTCAGGCCGATTTCAGTGTGCTGGTGGTTCGGGATGTTAACCCCTGCAATACGAGCCATTGTTTTTCCTCAAACAAAAAGCGCAAGCGCGCTAATCAGCCTTGGCGCTGCTTGTGGCGCGGGTCCGAGCTGCAGATCACGCGAACGACGCCGTTGCGCTTGATGATTTTGCAGTTGCGGCAAATGCGCTTTACCGATGCCATCACTTTCATGATATTACCCTTTTTCCTAAATCACTTCGCCCGGAACACGATCCGCGCACGCGACAGATCGTAAGGCGTCAACTCAACCGTCACCTTGTCGCCCGGGAGAATGCGGATGTAGTGCATCCGCATCTTTCCGGAAATATGTCCCAGAACGACATGGCCGTTTTCCAGCTTCACCCGGAAGGTTGCGTTGGGGAGGTTTTCGATCACCTCGCCTTGCATCTGGATTACATCGTCTTTGGCCATAGGTCCTTTTAACGCATCGGGACGCCGCCGCCCTTGAAGTTGGCCTTCTTGAGCAGCGATTCATATTGTTGCGACATTACGTACGACTGCACCTGCGCCATGAAGTCCATTGTGACGACGACAATGATCAGCAGCGACGTTCCACCAAAATAAAACGGCACATTCCAGCGCAGCACCAGAAACTCCGGCAGCAGGCAAACGAACACGATATAGATCGCACCGGCCAGCGTCAGACGCGTGAGGATGCGGTCGATATAACGTGCCGTCTGATCGCCCGGGCGGATGCCAGGTACGAACGCGCCACTCTTCTTCAGGTTGTCGGCCGTCTCCCTGCTGTTGAACACCAGTGCGGTGTAGAAGAAGCAGAAGAACACGATCGCCAACGCATACAGCAACACGTACACGGGCTGGCCAGGCTTGAGGGCTTCGGCCACATTGTGCAGCGTGTCCGCAAACCAGCCGGTTCGCGAACCCGAACTGAACCAGTTCAGGATAGTTGCCGGGAACAGGATGATCGACGACGCAAAGATCGGCGGAATCACACCCGACATGTTCAACTTGAGCGGCAGGTGGGACGACTGCCCGCCGTAAATCTTGTTACCGACCTGACGCTTCGCATAGTTCACGAGGATCTTGCGCTGGCCGCGTTCGATGAACACCACCAGGTACGTCACGGCTGCGATCAGAACGACCACGATGATTGCCGAGATGATGCTCATCGAGCCGGTGCGAACCAGTTCGAAAAGCCCACCGAGCGCATTCGGGAAGCCTGCCGCGATCCCGCCGAAGATGATGATCGAGATACCGTTGCCAAGCCCGCGTTCCGTGATCTGCTCACCAAGCCACATCAGGAACATCGTGCCCGTTACGAGCGTCACGACCGTCGTCAAGCGGAACACCATGCCCGGATCGATCACGAGGCCGGGCTGGTTTTCCAGCGCGACCGCGATGCCGAACGCCTGAAACGTCGCCAGCACCACCGTGAAGATCCGCGTGTACTGCGTGATCTTGCGTTGTCCAGCCTGCCCTTCTTTCTTCAGCGCTTCCAGCTGCGGCGAAACAATCGCCATCAGCTGCAGGATGATCGACGCCGAAATATACGGCATCACACCCAGCGCGAAGATCGTGAACCGCGACAGTGCGCCACCCGAGAACATGTTGAACATGCCAAGGATGCCGCCCGACTGGCTTTGAAAGAGCTTCGCCAGCTGGTCCGGATCGATACCCGGGACCGGAATATGCGCGCCGATACGATAAACGACCAACGCCAGCAGCAGGAACACTGCCCGCCGACGCAGGTCGCCGAACTTCGGAGCGCTGCGACCGGTTTTTGCGAGACTCGGGCTGTTAGCCAAGTAGCTTCTCCGATGCAGATGCTAGTGACGGCGGGCAAGCCCGCGCGCACCACTCACAATCACTCGGCAAAAGAACCGCCTGCTGCTTCAATCGCAGCACGCGCATTCTTCGTCGCACCCAGACCCTTCACGACGACCTTACGCTTGATCTCGCCGGTAGCGATGATCTTCGCGCTGCGGGTCAGTTCGCCCACGAGGCCTGCCTGCTTGAGAGCCAACAGATCGATTTCGTCGACCGGCAGCTTCTCGAGATCCGCGAGGCGCACTTCACCAACGAATTCCTTCGTCAGCGAGGTGAAGCCACGCTTCGGCAGACGACGCTGCAGCGGCATTTGACCGCCTTCGAAGCCAACCTTGTGGAAGCCGCCCGAACGCGATTTCTGACCCTTGTGACCACGGCCAGCGGTCTTGCCGAGGCCGGAGCCGATGCCGCGACCGACGCGACGCTTAGCGTGCTTCGCGCCTTCTGCCGGCTTCAGGTTATTCAATTCCATTTCAAACTCCTGGAGTCTTTGGTCGACCGCTTAGCCGATGACCTTAACGAGGTACGAGACCTTGTTGATCATGCCGCGCACAGCCGGCGTGTCCTGCAGCTCGGAAACCGAGTTCAGGCGGCGCAGGCCGAGACCGCGCACGGTGGCACGGTGCGTTTCGCGGGTCCCAATCAGGCTCTTGACGAGCTGAACCTTGACAGTTTTTTCAGACATGGTGCCCACCCTTAGCCCAGAATGTCTTCGACGGACTTGCCGCGCTTCGCTGCGATGTCAGCCGGGGTCGATTGCTTGCGCAGACCGTCCAGCGTGGCACGAACGAGGTTGTACGGGTTCGTCGAACCGTGGCTCTTGGCCACGACGTTCTGCACGCCCATCACGTCGAACACTGCGCGCATCGGGCCGCCGGCGATCACGCCCGTACCTGCCTTCGCCGGAGCGAGGAGGACGACCGATGCGCCGTGCTTGCCGTGCACTTCGTGTTGCAGGGTGCCGTTCTTCAGGGGCACCTTGAACATGTTGCGGCGAGCTTGTTCCATCGCCTTCTGGACAGCGACGGGCACTTCCTTCGACTTGCCCTTGCCCATACCGACGCGGCCATCACCGTCGCCAACCACGGTCAGTGCGGCGAAGCCGAGAATACGGCCACCCTTCACGACCTTGGTCACGCGGTTGACCGAAATCATTTTTTCGCGGAGGCCGTCGTCGCGTTCGTCAGCCTGAACTTTCGCTTGCATCTTTGCCATGACGAATTCCTTCCTTAGAACTTGAGCCCGGCTTCGCGCGCAGCATCAGCCAGCGCCTTGACGCGGCCGTGATAGCGGAAACCCGAGCGGTCAAAGGCGACGGATTCGATGCCGGCGGCCTTAGCCTTTTCTGCAATACGCTTGCCGATCAGCGAGGCTGCTGCGACGTTGCCGCCCTTGCCCGACTGGTCAGCCAGTTGCGCACGCACTTCAGCTTCAAGCGTCGACGCGCTGGCCAGCACCTTGGTGCCGCAGGGCGAGAACACTTGCGCATAGATGTGCGTGTTCGTGCGATGCACGGCCAGACGCGCGACCTGCAGCTCAGCGATCTTGAGACGCGTCTGACGAGCGCGGCGCAGGCGAGATTGAGTCTTATCCATGATTGCGCACCCTTACTTCTTCTTCGTTTCTTTGAGGATCACGACCTCGTCGGCGTAACGCACACCCTTGCCCTTGTAGGGCTCCGGCGGGCGATAACCGCGCACTTCTGCAGCGGTTTGGCCGACTTTCTGCTTGTCGATCCCCTTGATCACGATTTCCGTTTGCGACGGGGTTTCAGCCTTGATGCCTTCCGGCATCTGGTGCACCACGGGGTGCGAGAAACCCAGCGACAGGTTCAGCTTGTCGCCTTGCGCTTGAGCACGGTAACCGACGCCAACCAGCGTCAGCTTGCGCTCAAAACCCTTCGTCACGCCTTGCACCATGTTCGCGACAATTGCGCGCATCGTGCCCGACATTGCATTGGCTTCGCGGCTTTCATCGGTCGGCTCGAACTTGAGCGTACCGTTGTCGTTCACCACCTTCACGAGGCGGTTCGCAGCTTGCGAAATCGTACCCAGCGGGCCCTTGACGGTAATCTTCTCGTCGCTGAGCGTCGCTTCTGCGCCTTGCAGCGCGATCGGGCTCTTACCTACTCGAGACATGTTTCTTCTCCTTAGGCCTTAAGCGACGTAGCAGATAACTTCGCCGCCGACGCCAGTAGCGCGCGCCTTGCGGTCCGTCATCACACCCTTGGGCGTCGACACGATCGCAACGCCCAGGCCATTCATGACCTGCGGGATATCGTTGCGGCCGCGGTACACGCGCAGACCCGGCTTCGAAACGCGTTCGATGCGCTCGATAACGGGACGGCCAGCGTAGTACTTCAACGCGATGTTCAATTCCGACTTCGCACCTTCGGTTTTCACCGCGAAGTCGTCGATATAACCTTCGTCCTTCAGAACCTGCGCAATCGCAATCTTCACTTTCGACGAGGGCATAGCAACCGAAACCTTCTCGACCATCTGCGCATTGCGGATGCGAGTCAGCATATCGGCGATAGGATCACTCATGCTCATTTATGTTTCTCCTATTACCAGCTCGCCTTGGTGATGCCAGGGATCTCACCACGGAACGCGATTTCACGAATCTTGTTACGTGCGAGACCGAATTTGCGGAACGTGCCACGCGGACGGCCCGTGATCGCGCAGCGGTTACGCTTGCGAGTCGGGTTCGAGTTGCGGGGCAGTTGTTGCAGTTCGAGGCGAGCTGCGTAGCGCTCTTCTTCCGACTTGCTTTGGTCGTCGATGATCGCCTTCAGCGATGCGCGCTTCGGCGCAAATTTCGCTGCCAGACGAGCGCGCTTCTTTTCACGTTCGATCAGTGCCAGTTTAGCCACGGTAACCTCAGTTTCTGAACGGGAACTTGAAGCCGGCGAGCAGTGCCTTTGCTTCTTCGTCGGTCTTCGCGGTCGTCGTGATGCTGATGTTCAGCCCACGCAGCGCGTCGATCTTGTCGTAGTCGATTTCGGGGAAAATGATCTGCTCTTTCACACCGATGTTGTAGTTACCACGGCCGTCGAACGCCTTGCCCGACACGCCACGGAAGTCGCGCACGCGGGGCAGCGCAACCGTCACGAAACGGTCCAGGAATTCGTACATGGCGTTGCCACGCAGCGTGACCATCGTGCCGATCGGGTAGCCTTCGCGGATCTTGAAGCCGGCGATTGCCTTGCGCGACTTCGTGATGACGGGCTTCTGGCCGGCGATCTTCGTGAGGTCGCCAACGGCGTGCTCGAGGACCTTCTTGTCAGCGACGGCTTCACCAACACCCATGTTCAGGGTGATCTTGGTGAGGCGCGGCACTTCCATGACCGACTTGTAACCGAACTTCTCGATCAGGCCAGGAACGACCTTCTCTTTATAAAATTCTTGCAAACGTGCCATTTTTTACTCCGCAGCGTCAGGCGCTCAGAACAGCACCGGTCGTCTTCAGGAAACGGACCTTCTTGTCCCCTTCGACCTTGATGCCCACGCGCGACGGCTTACCGTTCGCGTCGACCAGTGCGACGTTCGAGATAGCCACCGGCATTGCCTTGGCTTCCACGCCACCCGTCGTACCCTTCATGGGGTTCGGCTTCACATGCTTTTTAGCGATGTTGATGCCTTCGACAGTGACGCGCTCTTCGCCGATGGCCAGCACGACGCCGCGCTTGCCCTTGTCTTTGCCAGTGACGATGATGACTTCGTCACCCTTGCGAATCTTGTTCATCGCGACTCCTTACAGCACTTCCGGCGCCAGCGAAACGATCTTCATGAATCGTTCGCTACGCAGCTCACGCGTAACCGGCCCGAAAATGCGGGTGCCGATCGGCTCAAGCTTGGTATTCAAAAGCACGGCGGCGTTGCCATCGAACTTGATCAGCGAGCCGTCTTGACGGCGCACGCCCTTCGCAGTGCGAACCACAACAGCGTTGTAGATTTCGCCCTTTTTCACGCGCCCGCGCGGCGTTGCTTCCTTGACGCTCACCTTGATGATGTCGCCAATGCTGGCATAACGACGCTTCGAGCCGCCGAGCACCTTGATGCACAGGACTTCACGTGCACCCGTGTTGTCGGCTACTTCAAGCCGAGTTTCGGTCTGGATCATGGTTTATCTTTCCCAACTTAATCCGGTCGCGCCACCATGGCACATCCGGTCAGTCTTGGTCCCGTCAGCCGCGCCGCCACTAGAACGACCGCTCAGCTGCTTGGGTAAGAACAGCAGCGACGGCAAACGAAACCGGCCATCGCATTCCGGTGAATCTTGCTAACCCGGACTGGCGCCCGGATCTGCTTCCCCACCTACATTCGCCTGCTGCTTTGCCAACAGCAAGCCCAAAAGGAGGGAAGACCAAGATTATAACCAGACAATCTTGGCCTCGCAAGCGAAATCTTCAGCGATTTCAATTACTTCTACACCCCGGAGAATGACTCCCCGGGGTGCTGCGTCACTTTTAGATGACGCGTGCTGCTTCGATCAGCTTCGACACGGTCCAGGCCTTCGTCTTCGAGAGAGGACGGGTTTCCTGAATTTCAACGAGGTCACCCTCGTTGTACGTGTTCGCTTCGTCGTGAGCGTGGTACTTCTTCGACTGCACGACGTACTTGCCGTAGATCGGGTGCTTAACGCGGCGCTCGACCAGGACGGTGACCGTCTTGTCCATCTTGTTGCTGACGACCTTGCCGACCAGCGTCCGCTTAAGCGAGGTTTTCACGCTTTCGTTCATTTCTGGTTCGCCTTCTGAGTCAGGACGGTCCGCACACGTGCGATGTCGCGACGAACCTTCTTCAGCTGGCTCGTGTTCGTGAGCTGCTGGGTCGCGAGTTGCATGCGCAGGCCGAATTGCGCCTTCAAGAGGTCCGACAGCTCTTTGTCGAGCGCGGCCTTGTCTTTCTGAAGAAGTTCAGATGCCTTCATCAATCACTCCTTAGGCGCCGAGCTGGCGAACCATGAAGACCGTCTTCAGCGGCAGCTTGGCTGCAGCCAGACGGAAGGCTTCACGGGCCAGTTCTTCGGACACACCATCCATTTCATACAGCATCTTGCCCGGCTGAATCTCGGCGACGTAGTACTCAGGGTTACCCTTACCGTTACCCATACGCACTTCCGCCGGCTTTTGCGAGATCGGCTTGTCCGGGAAGATACGGATCCAGATGCGGCCGCCACGCTTGATGTGACGCGTCATTGCACGACGCGCTGCTTCAATCTGACGCGCGGTCAGGCGACCACGACCGATAGCCTTCAGACCGTATTCACCGAACGAAACCGCGTTGCCGCGCGTTGCGATACCGGTGTTACGACCCTTCTGCTCTTTGCGATACTTCCTGCGTTTCGGTTGCAGCATCGTTATTCTCCACTCTTGCCGTCACCGCCGGCGCCACGGCGCGGTGCGCCACGACGGGCACCCGGTGCACCTTCGCCATCACGGCGCGGACGACGATCGCCCGGGCGCGCGTTGCGGCGCGGACGCTTTTCTTCGGCGACTTCTTCCACCACCGGTGCGTCGTTGCGGCCGAGCGTGTCGCCCTTGTAGACCCAAACCTTCACGCCGATGATGCCGTACGTCGTCTTCGCTTCCGAGGTTGCGTAGTCGATGTCAGCACGCAGCGTGTGAAGCGGCACTCGACCTTCGCGGTACCACTCGGTACGTGCGATTTCGATACCGTTCAGACGGCCGGCGCTCATGATCTTGATGCCCTGGGCACCCAGACGCATTGCGTTCTGCATCGCGCGCTTCATTGCGCGACGGAACATGATGCGGCGCTCGAGCTGCTGCGTGATCGAATCGGCGATCAGTTGAGCATCGGTTTCCGGCTTGCGGATTTCTTCGATGTTCACGTGAACCGGAACGCCCATGCGCTTCTGGAGTTCGGCCTTGAGGAGTTCGATGTCCTCGCCCTTCTTGCCGATCACCACACCCGGGCGCGAGCTGTAAATCGTGATGCGAGCGTTCTTTGCCGGACGCTCGATCACAACACGGCCCACCGAAGCGTTCTTCAGCTTCTTCTTCAGGTATTCACGAACACCGATGTCTTCCTTCAACATCGCCGCGAAATTGTTGTTGTTCGCGTACCAACGCGAAGCCCAATTGCGGCTGACGGCCAAACGGAAGCCAGTCGGATGAATTTTCTGTCCCATCGTATGGCTCCTTAATTCCCGACCGTCACAGTGATGTGACAGGATTGCTTCTCGATGCGGTTGCCGCGGCCCTTGGCGCGCGCGGTGAAACGCTTCAGCGAAGCTGCCTTGTCGACGTAGATGCTCTTGATCTTGAGCTCGTCGATGTCAGCACCTTCGTTGTGTTCCGCGTTTGCGATCGCCGAGAGCACAACCTTTTTCACGATGCCAGCCGCTTTCTTCGGCGAGAACGTCAGAACGTTCAGTGCCTTGTCGACCGGCAGACCGCGGATCTGGTCAGCCACAAGGCGCGTCTTCTGCGCCGAGATGCGGGCACCGCGATGAATTGCCTTCACTTCCATCTTGATTGCCCCTTATTTCTTGGCCTTCTTGTCGGCTGCGTGACCCTTGAACGTACGGGTCAGTGCGAACTCGCCAAGCTTGTGGCCGACCATGTTTTCCGTGACATACACCGGAACGTGTTGACGGCCGTTATGAACGGCGATCGTCAGGCCGATGAAGTCCGGCAGGATCGTCGAACGACGCGACCAGGTCTTGATCGGTTTCTTGTCGCGCGTAGCTGCAGCCGCCTCAACCTTCTTCAGCAAATGGGCGTCGCAGAACGGACCTTTCTTAATAGAACGTGCCATTGCCTACTCCTTAACGCTTGTGACGGCGCTGGACGATCATGCTCGTCGTGCGCTTGTTGCTGCGGGTGCGATAGCCCTTCGTCGGCGTGCCCCACGGGCTCACCGGGTCGCGACCAGCCGCAGTCTTGCCTTCGCCACCACCGTGCGGGTGGTCGACCGGGTTCATTGCAACGCCACGGACCGTCGGGCGGATACCGCGCCAGCGGTTCGCGCCAGCCTTACCGATTTGACGGAGGCTGTGCTCTTCGTTGCCGACTTCACCGATCGTTGCGCGGCACTCAACGTGCACGCGACGGATTTCACCCGAACGCAGACGAACCTGCGCGTAGATGCCTTCACGTGCCAGCAGCATTGCCGACGTACCAGCCGAACGCGCGATCTGCGCGCCCTTGCCCGGCAGCATTTCGATGCAGTGGATCGTCGTACCGACCGGAATGTTGCGGATCGGCAGTGCATTGCCTGCCTTGATCGGCGCTTCCGAACCCGACATCAGCTGCGCACCAACCGCCACGCCCTTCGGCGCGATGATGTAGCGGCGCTCGCCGTCTGCGTACAGAACCAGCGCGATGTTCGCGCTACGGTTCGGGTCGTACTCGAGACGCTCGACCTTCGCTGCGATACCGTCCTTGTTGCGACGGAAATCGATCACGCGGTAGTGCTGCTTGTGACCACCACCCTGGTGACGCGTCGTGATACGACCGTTGTTGTTACGACCGGCCTTCGAGGACTTCTTTTCGAGCAGCGCTGCGAACGGCGCACCCTTATGGAGGTCCTTGTTGACGATCTTGACCATCGCGCGGCGACCCGGCGAGGTCGGCTTAACTTTCACGATTGCCATGATTACTTGGCCTCCGCTTCAAAGTTGATTTCCTGGCCGGGCTTCAGGCAGACATACGCCTTCTTCACGTCCTTGCGCTTGCCGTTGAAGCGGCCAAAGCGCTTGGCTTTACCCTTCTGGACCAGCACGTTGACGGACTCGACTTCCACCTTGAACAGCAGCTCGACAGCAGCCTTGACTTCCTGCTTGTTCGCGTCCGGCGCGACTTCGAAGACGACTTGTTCGTTCTTCTCCGCAACCAGCGTCGCCTTTTCGGAGATCACCGGTGCGAGCAGGACCTGCATCAAACGATGATCGTTCTTGCGAATCTCGCTCATGACAGCAACTCCTCGATCTGGGCGACCGCTGCCTTCGTGATCAGGATCTTCTTGAAGTAGATCAGCGAGAGCGGGTCGGCAAAGCGCGGCTCAACGACTGCCACGTGGGGCAGGTTGCGCGACGCCAGGAACAGGTTCTCGTCGACCGTGTCGGTGATGACCAGCACGGATTCGAGACCCATGGCCTTGAATTTTTCGGCCAGCAGCTTCGTCTTCGGCGCTTCGAGCGAGAGCTCTTCCACGACCGAGATGCGGCCTTCGCGGGCCAGCTGCGAGAAGATCGAGCAGAGACCTGCGCGATGCATCTTCTTGTTGACCTTGTGCGAGAAGTTTTCTTCCGGCGAATTCGGGAAGATGCGACCACCGCCACGCCACAGCGGGCTCGACGACATACCGGCACGAGCGCGGCCCGTACCCTTCTGACGCCACGGCTTCTTGGTGGTGTGCTTGACCTGTTCGCGGTCCTTCTGCGCGCGGTTACCGCTGCGTGCGTTCGCCTGGTAGGCGATAACGATCTGGTGGATCAGCGCTTCGTTGTAATCACGACCGAACACGACGTCCGATGCGTTGACTGCTGCGCCTTCCTGACCATTAGCGTTCAGGAGCTTCAGTTCCATTATTGCGCTCCTTTCTTGGCGCGGGCCTTGACAGCCGGCGTCACGAAAACCTTGCCGCCCTTTGCACCCGGGACAGCACCCTTCACGAGCAGCAGCTTGCGCTCTGCGTCGATACGGGCGATTTCGAGGTTTTGCACCGTCACGGTTTCGTCACCCATGTGACCGGTCATGCGCTTACCCGGGAAAACACGACCCGGATCCTGCGCCATACCGATCGAGCCCGGCACATTGTGCGAGCGCGAGTTACCGTGCGAAGCACGACCCGAAGCGAAGTTGTAACGCTTGATGGTACCGGCGTAGCCCTTACCGATCGAGGTGCCTTGCACGTCGATCTTCTGGCCTTCTTCGAAGAGTTCCACACCGATCACAGCGCCAGCGGACAGTTCGGCGGCCTTAGCGGCGTCGATCTGGAATTCCTTGAGGATTTCACCGGCTTGAACGCCAGCTTTGGCGAGATGACCTGCGAGCGGCTTCGTCACGCGCGATGCGCGGCGAGTGCCGAAAGCAACCTGCACGGCCGTGTAGCCGTCGGTTTCAACAGTCTTGATCTGCGTCACGCGGTTGTCGGACACGTCCAGCACGGTCACGGGAATCGAATCCCCGTCAGCCGTGAAGATACGCGTCATGCCAACCTTGCGACCTACGAGTCCAAGGCTCATCGTTTTCTCCATTCCCGACTGCGATTGGTCGGGGCTAATTTACAAAGTACCGGCGCGTTTTCCGGGTAAAGGCCAGAAAAGTCACACCGATTTTTTGCGCAAACGCGCGAAAAGACGTCAAGTATAACGTCCTTTCTCGTTTTCCGCAAGCAATCAAAGACTTAGCGCCGCCAGAGAATCTGACAGCGCTGGAGACTCTTACTGCAGCTTGATTTCGACGTCCACGCCAGCCGGGAGGTCCAGCTTCATCAGCGCGTCAACAGTCTTGTCCGTCGGGTCGACGATGTCCATCAGGCGCAGGTGGGTGCGGATTTCGAGCTGGTCGCGCGACGTCTTGTTGACGTGCGGCGAACGCAGAATGTCGAAACGCTGGATACGCGTCGGCAGCGGCACCGGACCGCGGACGATGGCGCCCGTGCGCTTCGCCGTATCGACGATTTCAGCGGCCGACTGGTCGATCAGACGGTAGTCGAAAGCCTTCAGACGGATACGGATTTTTTGGTTCTGCATGACAATTCCTTGAAAAGAGCGAGGCGGACTTGCGCCGCCAGACGATATAAAGAGCGCAGGACCACCCCGCGGCAAGGCGCCGCAAGGTGGTCCCAGGGTACATCAACTTCTAGAGCAAGCCGAGTATTCTACTCGATTTACTCGATGATCTTTGCAACCACGCCGGCGCCGACGGTACGGCCGCCTTCGCGGATTGCGAAGCGCAGACCTTCTTCCATCGCGATCGGAGCGATCAGCTTCACCGTGATCGACACGTTGTCGCCCGGCATGACCATTTCCTTGTCCTTCGGCAGCTCGATCGAGCCCGTCACGTCCGTCGTACGGAAGTAGAACTGCGGACGGTAGTTGTTGAAGAACGGCGTGTGACGGCCGCCTTCGTCCTTGCTCAGCACGTACACTTCAGCCGTGAAGTGCGTGTGCGGCGTGATCGAACCCGGCTTGGCCAGAACCTGGCCACGCTCCACGTCTTCACGCTTCGTGCCGCGCAGCAGGATACCCACGTTGTCGCCTGCCTGACCCTGGTCGAGCAGCTTGCGGAACATTTCCACGCCCGTGCAGGTCGTCTTCACCGTCGGCTTGATACCGACGATTTCGATTTCCTCGCCGACCTTCACGATGCCGCGCTCAACGCGACCCGTCACCACCGTGCCGCGACCCGAGATCGAGAACACGTCTTCCACCGGCATCAGGAACGCGCCGTCAACTGCACGCTCCGGCGTCGGGATGTACGTGTCCAGTGCGTCGGCCAGGTTCATGATCGCCACTTCACCCAGTTCGCCCTTGTCGCCTTCCAGCGCCAGCTTGGCCGAACCCTTGATGATCGGCGTGTCGTCGCCCGGGAAGTCGTACTTCGACAGGAGTTCGCGCACTTCCATTTCGACCAGCTCGAGCAGCTCGGCGTCGTCGACCATGTCGCACTTGTTCAGGAACACGATGATGTAAGGCACGCCAACCTGACGGGCGAGCAGGATGTGCTCACGCGTTTGCGGCATCGGGCCGTCAGCGGCCGAGCACACCAGGATTGCGCCGTCCATCTGTGCCGCGCCCGTGATCATGTTCTTCACGTAGTCAGCGTGGCCCGGGCAGTCGACGTGTGCGTAGTGGCGGTTAGCCGTTTCGTACTCGACGTGCGCGGTGTTGATGGTAATACCACGTGCCTTTTCTTCCGGCGCTGCGTCGATCTGGTCGTACGCCTTGGCTTCGCCGCCGAACTTCGCGGTCAGAACCG
The DNA here is from genome assembly GCF_905220155.1 of Paraburkholderia sp. J7. Lineage (NCBI taxonomy): Bacteria > Pseudomonadati > Pseudomonadota > Betaproteobacteria > Burkholderiales > Burkholderiaceae > Paraburkholderia > Paraburkholderia sp. J7. The sequence goes on from NZ_CAJMYZ010000040.1 coordinate 27,414, forward strand.
TCGTGATCGCTGCCGTCAGCGTGGTCTTGCCGTGGTCAACGTGACCGATCGTGCCCACGTTCACGTGCGGCTTGGTCCGTTCGAATTTACCTTTTGCCATGTTTCTCTTCTTTCAAAAAAGTGGTGAATCGGTGACTGAGCGATGCGGACCGAACTCACGCCCGATCCGCTTATGCGCCGATGCTTACTTCGCCTTCGCGCTGATGATCGCGTCGGCCACGTTACGCGGTGCTTCTGCGTAGTGCTTGAATTCCATCGTGTACGTTGCACGACCTTGCGTCAGCGAGCGCAGCGACGTCGAGTAGCCGAACATTTCCGACAGCGGCACTTCGGCGCGAACGATCTTGCCGCCGCCAACCATGTCTTCCATGCCCTGGACGATACCGCGACGGCCCGACAGGTCGCCCATCACGTTGCCCATGTAGTCTTCCGGCGTTTCGACTTCAACAGCCATCATCGGTTCGAGGATGACCGGCTGCGCCTTGCGCATCGCTTCCTTGAACGCCATCGAACCGGCCATGCGGAACGCATTTTCGTTCGAGTCAACGTCGTGGTACGAACCGAACGTCAGGTGAACCTTGACGTCGACGACCGGGAAGCCCGCCAGCACGCCTGCCTTCAGCGTGTCCTGGATACCCTTGTCCACCGCCGGGATGTATTCGCGCGGAATCACACCGCCCTTGATCTCGTCGAGGAACTCGTAGCCCTTGCCCTGCTCGTTCGGCTCGAGCGTGATGACCGCGTGACCGTACTGGCCGCGACCACCCGACTGCTTGACGAACTTGCCGTCCACGTCCTTCGCCGTGGCGCGGATCGTTTCACGGTAGGCAACCTGCGGCTTGCCGACGGTCGCTTCCACGCCGAATTCGCGCTTCATGCGGTCAACCAGAATTTCGAGGTGGAGCTCGCCCATACCCGAAATGATGGTCTGGCCCGATTCTTCGTCCGTCTGGACGCGGAACGACGGGTCTTCCTGCGCCAGGCGGTTCAGGGCGATGCCCATCTTTTCCTGGTCAGGCTTCGTCTTCGGCTCGACGGCCTGCGAAATCACCGGCTCCGGGAACACCATGCGTTCCAGGATGATCGGGTTCTGCGGGTCGCACAGCGTGTCACCCGTGGTCGCTTCCTTCAGGCCGACAGCAGCAGCGATGTCGCCGGCACGAACTTCCTTGATTTCTTCGCGGTTGTTCGCGTGCATTTGCAGAATACGGCCGAGGCGTTCCTTCTTGCCCTTGGTCGAGTTCAGCACGGTGTCGCCCGAGTTGACGATGCCCGAGTACGCGCGGAAGAAGATCAGCTGACCAACGAACGGGTCGGTCATGATCTTGAACGCGAGTGCTGCGAACTTCTCGTCGTCGGCTGCGCGGCGCTCTGCCACTTCGCCGTTTTCGAGTTCGCCCTTGACCGGGGGAATATCCACCGGCGACGGCAGGAAGTCGATCACGGCGTCGAGCATGCGCTGCACGCCCTTGTTCTTGAACGCGGTGCCGCACAGCATCGGCTGGATTTCGCACGCGATCGTACGGTCGCGCAGTGCCTTGACGACTTCCGCTTCCGTGAGCTCTTCGCCGCCGAGGTACTTCTCCATCAGCTCTTCGCTGGCTTCAGCCGCCGACTCGATCATCTTCTCGCGCCACTCGTTGCACGTGTCAACGAGTTCAGCCGGGATGTCGACGTAGTCGAACTTCGTGCCTTGCGAGGCCTCGTCCCAAATGATCGCCTTCATCTTGATCAGGTCGACCACGCCAGTGAACGTGTCTTCCGCGCCGATCGGCACCACGACCGGAACCGGATTCGCCTTCAGACGCGTTTTCAGCTGGTCGTAGACCTTGAAGAAGTTCGCGCCGGTACGGTCCATCTTGTTGACGAACGCGAGACGGGGAACCTTGTACTTGTTCGCCTGACGCCACACCGTTTCCGACTGCGGCTGCACGCCGCCCACTGCGCAGTAGACCATGCACGCGCCGTCGAGCACGCGCATCGAGCGCTCGACTTCAATCGTGAAGTCAACGTGGCCCGGGGTGTCGATGATGTTGATGCGGTGCTCGGGGTAGTTGCCGCCCATGCCCTTCCAGAACGCGGTCGTAGCAGCGGACGTGATCGTGATGCCACGCTCCTGTTCCTGCTCCATCCAGTCCATGGTTGCGGCGCCGTCGTGAACTTCACCAATCTTGTGGTTCACGCCGGTGTAAAACAGAATGCGCTCGGTCGTCGTCGTCTTGCCGGCGTCGATGTGAGCGCTAATACCGATGTTACGGTAGCGCTCGATAGGAGTCTTGCGAGCCACTTTGATCCTCTATCGGGAGGTGCGCGCCGGGTCATCCCGACCGGGTTGATCCCAACGCGCCTGAACACAAACGGGCGAGGCGCTTGATAAGCGCACCCGCCCGGAATTTTTTCCGTTTTTCGAGCAAACCCCGGTAGGGGCTTTCTCTTAGAAGCGGAAGTGCGAGAACGCCTTGTTCGCTTCTGCCATCCGGTGAACTTCGTCGCGCTTCTTCATCGCGCCGCCACGGCCTTCGGCCGCTTCGGTGAGTTCACCTGCCAGACGCAGAGCCATCGACTTCTCGCTGCGCTTCTTCGCGGCTTCACGCAGCCAACGCATCGCCAATGCCATACGACGCGAGGGGCGCACTTCGACCGGAACCTGATAGTTCGCACCACCAACGCGGCGGCTCTTCACTTCCACCACCGGCTTCACGTTGTTGAGTGCGACAGTGAACACTTCCAGCGGGTCCTTGCCACCCTTGGTCTGGATCTGTTCGAAAGCGCCGTACACGATACGCTCGGCAACCGACTTCTTGCCGGAGAGCATCAGCACGTTCATGAACTTGGCTACATCAACGTTGCCGAACTTCGGATCCGGCAATATTTCCCGCTTGGGGACTTCGCGACGACGCGGCATGTTTCTTCCTTTAACTTTTCAGTTGAAGCGCGGGTGAATCCCTTGCGCTCCGCGGCCACCAACTAACCCGATTCATCCATTACGACTTACCAGCCTGGTCGGGTGACCACTTACTCGACAGCACCGGCCAATCCGGCACCTGTCGCTTTTATCGCCTGCACTCTCGCGAGCGCGACGACACCTGACTCTTACTTCGCAGCCTTGGCGCGCTTTGCGCCGTACTTCGAACGAGCCTGCTTACGATCCTTGACGCCCTGGGTATCCAGCGAGCCACGAACCATGTGGTAACGCACACCCGGCAAGTCCTTCACACGGCCGCCGCGGATCAGCACGACCGAGTGTTCCTGCAGGTTGTGGCCTTCACCACCGATGTACGAAATGACTTCGAAGCCGTTCGTCAGGCGCACCTTGGCGACCTTACGGAGTGCCGAGTTCGGCTTCTTCGGCGTCGTCGTGTACACACGGGTGCACACGCCGCGACGCTGAGGGCAGTCCTGCAGGGCCGGCGACTTGCTCTTCGAAGCTTCCGAAGCGCGGCCTTTGCGAACCAGTTGATTGATGGTTGGCATTGTTTATTCCTGAAATTGAACAAAATCGACGCATTTATTTCCGGGCAAAGCGGAAACGCACGCGCATCGAACTCCGGAATTGGGTATTCGATGTTAGTTTTCGTCAAATCAATCGACGAGCACGCACATCCCAAAGACCGGAACCCAGCATGATATTCCGAAAATACCAAGCGAGTCAACGGCTTGCGACATTTCGGACGACGGAAGAAGTGACAGCGGCGTGACAATCCGGCGGCGCCCGCAATACCCGGTGGGAGCGCCTCGCCTTATTCGTCGCCAACGACCTCGACGAGTTCCTCGCCGAAGCGCTCGAGTTTGCGCGCGCCGATACCCGGAATGTCCCGCAAATCGTCCACTGACTCCGGCCCGTTGCGCGCGATTTCCGCCAACGTGGCGTCGTGGAAGATGACGTAGGCCGGCACGCCCTCGCTTTTCGCGGTTTCGGTGCGCCAAAGGCGCAGGCGCTCCCAGCGCGAGCGCTGACGCGGGCTCATGCCAAGGGTCGGATCGGCGCGCTCGCTCGTGCGGCTCGACGACGTGCGCGTACGCGTGGGCTTCACGTAGCGGCGCATCGTAACGTTCTGCTCACCCTTGAGGACCGGCTTGCTCGCCTCGGTGAGCACGAGCGAACCATAGCCGTCGTGGTCGACGGTGAGATAACCGAACGCCACCAGTTGCCGGAAGATTGCGCGCCACTCCGGCTCCGAAAGCGCCGAGCCGATGCCGAAGGTGGAGATTTTCTCGTGCCCGCGCTGCAGGATCTTCTCGTTGCGGTTGCCGCGCAGGATGTCGATCAGATGGCCGGCGCCGAAGTTGAAGCCGCTCGCGCGCTGCGCGCGGAACACGCATGAGAGCGCCATTTGCGCTTCACGCGTCGCATCCCAGGTGGCGGGCGGCTCGAGGCACGTGTCGCAGTTGCCACATGGCTTGCTCTCCTCGCCGAAGTACGCGAGCAGCCGCACGCGCCGGCACGAGGCCGTTTCGCACAAGCCGAGCAGCGCGTCGAGCTTGCCCGTCTGCACGCGCTTGTGCTGCTCGTCGGCTTCGGACTCGTCGATCATCTTGCGCTGCTGTACCACATCGCCAAGGCCGTAAGCCATCCACGCATTGGCCGCCAGCCCGTCGCGCCCCGCGCGGCCGGTTTCCTGGTAGTAGCCTTCCACGCTCTTGGGCAAATCCAGATGCGCGACGAAACGCACGTCCGGCTTGTCGATGCCCATACCGAATGCGATGGTGGCGCACATCACCACGCCCTCCTCGCGCTGGAACAGCTCCTGGTGCTTCTGGCGCACCTCGAATTCCATGCCCGCGTGATACGGCAGCGCACGCAGCCCCTGCCCTTTCAACCACTCCGCTGTTTCTTCGACCTTACGGCGCGAGAGGCAATACACGACGCCCGCATCCGTCGTACCGTCGGCGCGCGTGTGCTCCGCGCGGATGAAGTCGAGCAGCTGCGAGCGCGCGTTGTCCTTTTCGGCGATGCGGTAGCGGATGTTCGGCCGGTCGAAGCTCGAGACGAACACGCGTGCGTCGTCGAGCGCGAGGCGGTGCGCAATTTCGTCGCGCGTGATGGCGTCGGCCGTCGCCGTGAGCGCAATGCGCGGCACGTTCGGAAAGCGTTCGTGCAGCACCGAGAGCTGGATGTATTCGGGCCGGAAGTCGTGGCCCCATTGCGAGACGCAATGCGCTTCGTCGATCGCAAAGAGCCCAATGCGCGTGCGCTCGAGCAAGTCGAGAAAGCGCGGCGTCATGAGGCGCTCGGGTGCGACGTAAAGCAGGTCGAGGTCGCCTTCACGCAGCGCTCGCTCGGTAGCCGCGGCTTCGGCGCCGGTGAGCGTCGAATTGAGATACGCGGCGCGCACGCCCACTTCCGTGAGCGCGGCCACCTGGTCCTGCATGAGCGCGATGAGCGGCGACACGACGATGCCGGCCCCTAGACCGGCTTCGTGCCGCACAAGTGCCGGAATCTGGTAGCAGAGTGATTTGCCGCCGCCGGTAGGCATGAGCACCAGCGAATCGCCCCCCCCTGCGACGTGCTCGACGATTTCGGCTTGCTGCCCTCTAAACGCGGGATAGCCGAAGACTTCGTTGAGGATTTCGAGGGAGCGGGACATGAAGGGCACGGGATTCTGAAGCGGTCGGCGCATTCTACCAACCGCGGCGCTCTTCAAACCGCACTTCAAGCAACGTTAGCCGAAAGGTCGAGGCACTGTACCGGATTCGAAGGCCGTTACCCAGCGGGAAACAAGAGCCCCTGAGGGCTGCGCGCGCATGCCGCGAGCGCAGACAATCAGGGTGAAACGGAGATAGTCAGGCGGCTTGACGCCCGCGCGCGATGCGCACTGCACCGACGATCGTCACAACGGCCACAATCGCGGCCACGATCGCGAATACGCCGGCCCCGAAGAGCACGAAGTTGGCGCCGACGAACATCAACGAGCCGACCGTGAGCAGCGCGGCGCCGCCCGTGGCCCGGCGCGCCAGCAACATGATGAAACCGATGATCAGGAACGCCCACATCACGAGGAAGGTCGCGAAGAAGTTCGCCGCAGATTGATTGCTGACGTGATGCAGTAGCTGCGAAAAGCTGGCGACACACGCCACCAGATTCAGGATGAGACCGACCCCGACCACCCACATGATTACCGCCTCCAGATTCAGAAAAATGCCGCCAGCGTCGTACGAAAAGACCCACACAGGCGGACTTGGCGCGCTACGTTAGCACGCCTGACCGATGCGCGCAGCGAGCGGGCCGGCACTGCGGCACGAGGCCGCAGCCGCGAGCGGGCAAACACCAGCGCAAATAAAAAAAGCCGCCCGGTGAATACCGGGCGGCTTTTGCGAGGGCACGTCAGCCCGAGGCACAAGGCGGCTTGCACCGCCCCTGGCTTACTCGTCCGTCGTATGCGGCTGTTGCGGCTGCTCGGCGGCCGGGGTTTCCGGCGTACCGAACTCGAACGCTTCTTCCGCTGCGATCTGGTCGAAACGCTCGCGATCCGACGATTCCTTCGCACGGCGCGCCTTGTGGAAGGCGAGACCCGTACCGGCCGGAATCAGACGACCGACGATCACGTTTTCCTTCAGGCCACGCAGATCGTCGCGCTTGCCCATGATCGCCGCTTCGGTCAGCACGCGCGTCGTTTCCTGGAACGATGCCGCCGAGATGAACGAGTCGGTCGAGAGCGATGCCTTCGTAATACCGAGCAGCACGTTCTCGTACGTTGCCGGGCGCTTGTCCTCGGCGTTCATCTTGTCGTTTTCGTCCAGCATGTCCGAACGCTCGACCTGCTCGCCCGGAATGAAGCGCGTATCACCGTTGTCGGTGATCTGCACACGACGCAGCATCTGACGCACGATCACTTCGATGTGCTTGTCGTTGATCTTCACGCCCTGCAGACGGTACACGTCCTGCACTTCGTCCACGATGTAACGCGACAGCGCTTCGATACCCTGCAGACGCAGGATGTCGTGCGGATCGGCCGGGCCGTCCACGATCATTTCGCCCTTGTTGACGACCTGACCGTCGTGGACCAGCACCTGCTTTTCCTTCGCGATCAGGAACTCGTGCTGATTGCCTTCGAGGTCCGTGATAACGAGACGCTGCTTGCCCTTCGTGTCCTTACCAAACGACGTCGTACCCGTGACTTCCGCCAGGATACCTGCGTCCTTCGGCGAACGTGCTTCGAACAGTTCCGCCACACGCGGCAGACCACCGGTAATGTCACGCGTCTTCTGCGCTTCGGTCGGGATACGTGCGAGCACTTCACCGACCTGCACTTGCTGACCGTCCTTCACGGTGATCAGTGCGCCGACCTGGAAGCCGATCTGCACCGAGTGCTCCGTGCCCGGGATCTTCACTTCGTCGCCGTTCGCGTCGAGCAGCTTGACCTGCGGACGCACGCTCTTCGCAGCCTGCGAACCGCGGCGCTTCACGTCGATCACGACGAGGGTCGACAGACCCGTGACGTCGTCGATCTGCTTGGCCACGGTCACGCCTTCTTCGACGTTCTCGAACTTCACCGTACCGCCGTACTCGGTGATGATCGGGCGCGTGAGCGGATCCCACGTTGCGAGCTGCGTGCCGGCCTTGATCGCCGCGCCGTCGAGCTGCAGCAGCGTCGCGCCGTACGGCACCTTGTGACGCTCGCGCTCGCGGCCGTGATCGTCGGCGATGATGGCTTCACCCGAACGCGAAATGACGACTTGCTCGCCCTTAGCATTCGTGACGTAACGCATCGTCGCCGTGAAGCGCACGGTACCGTTCGACTTGGCTTCCACCGACGAGGCCACTGCCGCACGCGATGCCGCACCACCGATGTGGAACGTACGCATCGTGAGCTGCGTGCCCGGTTCGCCGATCGACTGTGCTGCGATCACGCCGACAGCTTCGCCGACGTTCACGCGCGAGCCACGACCCAGGTCGCGGCCGTAGCACGATGCGCACAGGCCGTAACGCGTTTCGCAGGTCAGCGGCGTGCGCACGCGCACTTCGTCGATGCCGAGGCTTTCGATCGTTTCGACTGCGTCTTCGTCGAGCAGGTCGCCCGAAGCGTAGATCGTTTCCTGGGTTTCAGGATTGACGACGTCCGCCACCGCCACACGGCCGAGAATACGGTCGCGCAGCGCTTCGACGACTTCACCGCCTTCCACGAGGGCCTTCATCGCCACGCCGTTCGACGTGCCGCAATCTTCCTCGACGACCACGAGATCCTGCGTGACGTCGACGAGACGACGCGTCAGGTAACCCGAGTTCGCGGTCTTCAGTGCCGTATCAGCCAGACCCTTACGTGCACCGTGGGTCGAGATGAAGTACTGCAACACGTTCAGACCTTCGCGGAAGTTCGCGGTAATCGGCGTTTCGATAATCGAGCCGTCCGGCTTCGCCATCAGACCGCGCATACCCGCCAGCTGACGGATCTGGACCGCGGAACCCCGCGCGCCCGAGTCGGCCATCATGTAGATCGAGTTGAACGATTCCTGACGCGTTTCCTTGCCGTCGCGGTCGATGACCGGTTCCGTCGCGAGCTGCTCCATCATCGCCTTGCCGACCGCTTCCGACGTTGCCGACCAGATGTCGACCACGTTGTTGTAGCGTTCTTGCGCGGTGACGAGACCCGACATGTACTGACGGTCGTACTCCTTCACCTTCTTCGCGGCGTCGCCGACGATGGTTTCCTTCTGCGGCGGCACGAGCATGTCGTCCACACAGATCGAAATACCGGCGCGCGTTGCAAGGCGGAAGCCCGACTGCATCAGCTGGTCGGCGAAGATCACCGTTTCACGCAGACCGCACTTGCGGAACGCGGTGTTGATCAGACGCGAGATTTCCTTCTTCTTCAGCGGCTTGTTCAGCACCGTGAACGGCAGGCCCGGCGGCAGGATTTCCGAGAGGATCGCGCGGCCGACCGTGGTCGCGTACAGCGTGATCTTCGGCACGAATGCCGGTGCGCCTTCCGACTTGTCCTCGTTATGGACCATTTCGGTAATACGCACGTTCACGCGCGAGGCCAGCTCGACTTCCTTGTTCTCGTAGGCGCGCAGTGCTTCCGACACGCCCGTGAACGTCATGCCTTCGCCCTTGCCGTTGATCGCTTCACGCGTGGCGTAGTACAGGCCGAGCACGATATCCTGCGACGGCACGATCGACGGATCGCCGTTGGCCGGGAACAGGACGTTGTTCGACGCGAGCATGAGCGTACGCGCTTCCATCTGCGCTTCGAGCGACAGCGGAACGTGCACAGCCATCTGGTCACCGTCGAAGTCGGCGTTGAACGCCGCGCAAACGAGCGGGTGCAGCTGGATTGCCTTACCTTCGATCAGCACCGGCTCGAAAGCCTGAATGCCAAGACGGTGCAGCGTCGGCGCACGGTTGAGCATGACCGGATGCTCGCGGATCACCTCTTCGAGGATGTCCCACACGACCGGCGTCTGGTTCTCGACTTCCTTCTTCGCAGCCTTGATGGTCGTGGCAACGCCCATCGTTTCCAGCTTGTTGAAGATGAACGGCTTGAAGAGTTCGAGCGCCATCAGCTTCGGCAGACCGCACTGGTGCAGCTTGAGCGTCGGACCCACCACGATGACCGAACGGCCCGAGTAGTCCACGCGCTTGCCCAGCAGGTTCTGACGGAAGCGGCCGCCCTTACCCTTGATCATGTCGGCGAGCGACTTCAGCGGACGCTTGTTCGCGCCCGTCATCGCCTTGCCGCGACGGCCGTTGTCGAGCAGCGAGTCAACCGCTTCCTGGAGCATCCGCTTTTCGTTGCGGACGATGATCTCCGGCGCCTTCAGCTCGAGCAGACGCTTCAGACGGTTGTTACGGTTGATGACGCGGCGATACAGGTCGTTCAGGTCCGAGGTCGCGAAGCGGCCACCGTCCAGCGGCACGAGCGGACGCAGTTCGGGCGGCAGCACCGGCAGCACTTCGAGCACCATCCATTCGGGCTTGATGCCCGAACGCTGGAAGGCCTCGAGCACCTTCAGGCGCTTCGCGTACTTCTTGATCTTCGCTTCCGAGCCGGTGTTCTTAAGCTCCGTGCGAAGCGTCTCGACCTGTTCGTCGATGTTGATCGCACGCAGCAGCTCGCGCACGCCTTCCGCGCCCATTTCAGCGCGGAATTCGTCACCGTACTCTTCGACCTTGTTGTAGTAATCCTCTTCGGTCATGATCTGCCGCGCCTTCAGCGGCGTCATGCCCGGTTCGATCACCACGTATGCTTCGAAGTACAGCACGCGCTCGATGTCGCGCAGCGTCATGTCGAGCACCATGCCCAGACGCGACGGCAGCGACTTCAGGAACCAGATGTGAGCGACCGGCGAGGCCAGCTCGATGTGGCCCATGCGTTCGCGACGCACCTTGGCGAGCGTGACTTCCACGCCGCACTTCTCGCAGATCACGCCACGGTGCTTCAGGCGCTTGTACTTGCCGCAAAGGCATTCGTAGTCCTTGATCGGACCAAAAATCTTCGCGCAAAACAGACCATCCCGCTCCGGCTTGAACGTGCGGTAGTTGATGGTCTCCGGCTTTTTCACTTCGCCGAACGACCACGAACGGATCTTGTCCGGCGAGGCCAGACCGATCTTGATCGCGTCAAAAACTTCTTCTTGTTGGACTTGCTTGAATAGATCGAGCAGAGCTTTCATTGCCTTCTCTCCGTAGTCCGATTAGTTGCGGTCGAGGTCGATGTCGATGCCGAGCGAGCGGATTTCCTTCACCAGCACATTGAAGGATTCCGGCATGCCCGCGTCGATCACGTGGTCGCCCTTGACGAGGTTTTCGTACACCTTCGTCCGGCCCGTCACGTCATCGGACTTCACCGTCAACATTTCCTGCAGCACATACGAAGCGCCATACGCTTCGAGCGCCCACACTTCCATTTCACCGAAGCGCTGACCACCGAATTGCGCCTTACCACCCAGCGGCTGCTGCGTCACGAGCGAGTACGGACCCGTCGAACGCGCGTGCATCTTGTCGTCGACAAGGTGGTGCAGCTTCAGGTAGTGCATGTAGCCCACGGTGACCGTACGCTCGAACATCTCGCCCGTGCGGCCGTCGTACAGACGCACCTGGTTCTTCGAGGGCGTCATGCCGAGGTTCGTCGCGATCTCGTCCGGGAACGCCAGGTCGAGCATCTTCGACATTTCCTCTTCGGTCGCACCGTCGAACACCGGCGTTGCGAACGGCACGCCTTCGCGCAGGTTCTTCGCGAGTTCGAGGATCTCGTCGTCGCTGAAGCTGTCGAGGTCTTCCTTGTGGCCCGATTCGTTGTAGATCTTCGTGAGAAACTCACGCAGCTCTGCAACCTTCGTCTGACGCGCGAGCATTTCGCCAATACGCCAGCCCAGACCCTTCGCGGCCCAACCGAGGTGCACTTCGAGAACTTGACCCACGTTCATCCGTGACGGGACGCCGAGCGGGTTCAGCACGACGTCTGCCGGACGGCCGTCGGCCATGTACGGCATGTCTTCGATCGGAACGATCTTCGACACCACACCCTTGTTACCGTGACGGCCTGCCATCTTGTCGCCAGGCTGCAGACGGCGCTTCACCGCGAGGTACACCTTGACCATCTTCAGCACGCCCGGCGGCAGTTCGTCGCCTTGCGTGAGCTTCTTGCGCTTTTCTTCGAAAGCCAGATCGAACTGGTGACGCTTCTCTTCGATCGAGTTCTTGATCGCTTCGAGCTGCGCCGCTGCTTCTTCGTCCGCGAGGCGGATGTCGAACCAGTGGTAGTGATCCAGGTCTTCGAGGTACGCGCGCTCGATCTTCGTGCCCTTCGCGAGCTTCTTCGGACCGCCGTTCGCGACCTTGCCTTCGAGCATACGTGCGAGACGCTGGAACGCGTCGCCTTCCACGATACGCAGCTGGTCGTTCAGGTCGAGGCGATAGCGCTTCAGTTCATCGTCGATGATCTGTTGTGCACGCTTGTCGCGCTGGATGCCTTCACGCGTGAACACCTGCACGTCGATGACCGTGCCGCTCATGCCCGAGGGCACGCGCAGCGACGTGTCCTTCACGTCCGAAGCCTTCTCGCCGAAGATCGCGCGCAGCAGCTTTTCTTCCGGCGTGAGCTGGGTTTCGCCCTTCGGCGTGACCTTGCCCACGAGCACGTCGCCCGCTTCGACTTCCGCGCCGATGTACACGATGCCCGACTCGTCGAGACGGCCAAGCTGCACTTCTGCGAGGTTCGAGATGTCGCGCGTGATTTCTTCCGGTCCGAGCTTCGTGTCGCGTGCAACGACATTCAGTTCTTCGATGTGGATCGACGTGTAACGGTCGTCCGCCACCACCTTCTCCGAGATCAGGATCGAGTCTTCGAAGTTGTAGCCGTTCCACGGCATGAACGCGATCAGCATGTTCTGGCCGAGCGCGAGCTCGCCCAGATCGGTCGATGCGCCGTCAGCCAGCACGTCGCCGCGCGCAACCTTGTCGCCCATCTTCACGATCGGACGCTGGTTGATGTTCGTGTTCTGGTTCGAACGCGTGTACTTGATCAGGTTGTAGATATCGACACCAACCTCACCCGCAACCGCTTCGTCGTCGTTCACACGAATCACGATACGGCCTGCGTCGACGTAGTCCACGACACCGCCACGCAGCGCCTGAACCGTCGTGCCCGAGTCGACCGCAACCGTGCGCTCGATACCCGTACCGACGACCGGCTTTTCCGGACGCAGGCAAGGCACGGCCTGACGCTGCATGTTCGAACCCATCAGTGCGCGGTTCGCGTCATCGTGCTCGAGGAACGGAATCAGCGAGGCTGCAACCGAGACGATCTGCGACGGCGCCACGTCCATGTACTGGATGCGGTCCGGCGTGACCATCAGCGTTTCGCCCGCTTCACGCGACGAGACGAGTTCGTCGGTCAGCGTGCCGTCTTCGGCCACTGCCGCGTTCGCCTGAGCGATCACGTAACGGCCTTCTTCGATCGCCGACAGGTAGTCGATCTGGTCGGTCACCTTGCTGTCCACGACCTTGCGATACGGCGTTTCGAGGAAGCCGTATTCGTTCAGGTGCGCGTACAGAGCGAGCGAGTTGATCAGACCAATGTTCGGACCTTCCGGCGTCTCAATCGGACACACGCGGCCATAGTGGGTCGGGTGCACGTCGCGGACTTCGAAGCCTGCGCGCTCACGCGTCAGACCGCCCGGGCCCAGTGCGGAAACACGACGCTTGTGCGTGATTTCCGAGAGCGGGTTGGTCTGGTCCATGAACTGCGACAGCTGCGACGAACCGAAGAACTCGCGAATCGCCGACGAAATCGGCTTCGAGTTGATCAGGTCGTGCGGCATCAGGTTTTCGCTTTCGGCCTGGCCGAGGCGTTCCTTCACTGCGCGTTCGACGCGCACGAGACCCGCGCGGAATTGATTTTCCGCGAGCTCGCCCACGCAACGCACGCGACGGTTGCCCAAGTGGTCGATGTCGTCCACTTCGCCCTTGCCGTTGCGCAGTTCGACGAGGATCTTGATGGTCGCGAGAATGTCGTCGTCCTGCAGCGTCATCGGGCCGACGATTTCGTCACGGCCCACGCGGCGGTTGAACTTCATACGACCCACCTTCGAGAGGTCGTACGCTTCTTCGCTGTAGAACAGGCGGTTGAACAGCGCCTCGACCGCTTCTTCGGTCGGCGGCTCGCCCGGACGCATCATGCGGTAGATCGCGATGCGCGCGGCCATCTTGTCGGCGGTTTCGTCGATACGCAGCGTCGACGAGATGTACGGACCCTGGTCCAGATCGTTCGTGTAGAGCGTCTGGATGTCCTTGATCTTCGCTTCGCGCAGCTTCTCGAGCACGCTTTCCGTGATCTCGTCGTTCGCGTTCGCGATCACTTCGCCCGTGTCGCCATCGACGACGTTCTTCGCGAGAACGCGGCCGAGCAGATAATCTTCGGGGACCGAAATGTAGGTGGTCTTCGCGTTTTCGAGGTCGCGGATGTGCTTCGCGTTGATCCGCTTGTCCTTCTGGACGATGACCTTGCCTTCGCGATCGCTGATGTCGAAGCGCGCGACTTCACCGCGCAGACGCTCCGGCACGAACTCCATCTGCGCGCCTTCCGGCATCAGCGTGAAGTTGTCGAACACGAAGAAGTTCGCGAGGATCTGTTCCGGCGTGAGGCCGATAGCCTTCAGCAGGATCGTGACCGGCATCTTGCGGCGACGGTCCACACGGAAGTACAGCACGTCCTTCGGGTCGAACTCGAAATCGAGCCACGAACCGCGGTAAGGAATGATACGAGCCGAGAAAAGCAGTTTGCCCGAGCTGTGCGTCTTGCCCTTGTCGTGTTCGAAGAACACGCCAGGCGAGCGGTGCAGCTGCGAGACGATGACACGCTCGGTGCCGTTGATAACGAACGAACCGGTCGGCGTCATGAGCGGAATTTCGCCCATGTACACTTCCTGCTCCTTCACTTCCTTCACGACCGGCTTGCTCGGCGATTCCTTGTCGAGCAGGACGAGACGGACCTTGGCGCGCAGCGCCGAGCAGTACGTCAAACCGCGTTGCTGGCATTCCTTGATGTTGAATGCCGGCGACGACAGCATGTAGCTGACGAACTCTAGACGAGCAAAGCCGTTATGGGAAACAATAGGAAAAACGGACGAAAACGCTGCCTGCAGACCTTCCGGTTTGCGTTGTGCGGTCGCCGTTTCTGCTTGCAGGAATGTGCTGAATGATTCAAGCTGGGTAGCCAGCAGGAAAGGAACCTGGTGAACGATGGGGCGTTTCGCGAAACTCTTGCGAATACGCTTCTTCTCGGTGAAGGAATAGTGCATACGATCTCCGAATCACGGCGGGTAGGACGACCCGAGTGTTCACCGACTGAGACCCGATGGCTTCGCGAGCCCTGGAAGCTTGGTGGTTGGCCTCTACCAACCGCTGGCTGACGGCAACGGATTTCGGCTTGTCATAACTTGCCCGCTGCCCGACCAAACTTGCCTTCTGCAGTCGCTTCAGAAGACAAAGAGAAGCGTCGTGCGCCCAGATGGTGCCCTTGAGGCTTTCACCCGGCGAAAGACGTTTTTCTTTGGCTTCTAGGTCCCGCATTCCGCCTCCGACTTCTAAAAAATCGAACACAAAAACGCAGAACCCACAAAGCACAAAAAGGCCGGCGGTGTAAAAACCGCCAGCCTTCGCACAGCGCGCTGAAACTTACTTGATTTCAGCCTTCGCGCCGGCTTCTTCCAGCTTCTTCTTCGCTTCTTCAGCAGCAGCCTTGGGCACCGCTTCCTTCACGGGCTTCGGTGCACCGTCGACCAGGTCCTTCGCTTCCTTCAGGCCGAGACCCGTCAGTTCACGAACGGCCTTAATGACCGAAACCTTGTTCGCGCCTGCTTCAAGCAGGTTGACCGTGAATTCGGTCTGCTCTTCAGCAGCAGCAGCAGCGCCGCCGCCTGCCGGGCCAGCGACTGCCACAGCAGCTGCCGACACGCCAAACTTCTCTTCGAATGCCTTGACCAGTTCGTTCAGTTCGAGAACCGACATCGAGCCAACGGCTTCGAGGATGTCTTCTTTTGCGATTGCCATTTGAAATTACTCCAGATTTGAATTCGGAAACAGCTAGCGATCTTCGCTCGCTCTTGCTCGTTCGCCTGCCTGAAATCAGGCGGCTTCTGCTTGCTTCTTCTCCGCCAGCGCGGCCAGAGCACGCGCGAAGCCGGAAACAGGAGCTTGCATAACGAACAGCAGCTTCGAGAGCAGTTCTTCGCGGCTCGGGATGTTGGCCAGCGCTTGCACGCCTGCCACGTCCATCACCTTGCCTTCGTAGGAACCAGCCTTGATGACCAACTTGTCATTGCCCTTCGCGAAGTCATTGACGACCTTCGCAGCAGCAATTGCATCTTCCGAGATGCCGTAGATCAGGGGGCCAGTCATCTGCTCTGCCAGCGGAGCAAACGGGGTACCTTCGACAGCGCGACGCGCCAGCGTGTTCTTCAACACGCGCAGGTACACCTGCTGCTCACGCGCTTTCGCGCGCAGCTTGGTCAGATCGCCAACCGCGATTCCACGATACTCGGCCAGCACCATGGTCTGAGCCTTCGCGACTTGCGCGGAGACCTCAGCCACGACGGCCTGCTTACCTTCTTTGTTCAGTGGCACGGTTAACCTCCAGATTCGACACACTTTGCTTTCGCTACATGTGCCGCGTTCAACAACGGCGACCGACCAGTCCGGAGTAAATCAGTTTGCATCTTCAGGCGTTGCCGCCTGCATCCGCTCACATCAGCACTTCAAAACCTTTTCGGGTTCGCCATCTGCGTTGGCTTTGCATTAAGGAAGCACCCAACTGCTGCACCTCCGCCAACGGTCTTTGACAACCGGTTGCACCGCGCATGCTGCCGCTGCACAACCGCCCAAAGCCCTTTAAATCCGCGCTGCTGTTCTTTCAAACCTCAGCGCGGCGAAACTATTACGCTGCGAGCGACGTTTGGTCGACGCGAACGCCAACGCCCATCGTGCTCGAGACAGCGATCTTGCGCAGGTACACGCCCTTGCTCGTTGCCGGCTTCGCCTTGGTCAGCGCGTCGAGGAGCGCGTCCAGGTTGCTGCGCAGCGCGGTCGGCTCGAACGATGCACGGCCGATGGTCGCGTGGATGATACCGGCCTTGTCGACACGGAATTGCACCTGACCAGCCTTCGCGTTCTTGACCGCAGTCGCCACGTCCGGCGTCACGGTGCCGACCTTCGGGTTCGGCATGAGGCCACGCGGGCCGAGGATCTGACCGAGCGTACCGACAACGCGCATCGTGTCCGGCGAAGCGATCACGATGTCGAAGTTCAGGTTGCCGCCCTTGATCTGCTCGGCGAGGTCTTCCATACCGACGATCTCAGCGCCTGCTGCCTTGGCTTGCTCAGCCTTTTCACCTTGCGCGAACACTGCAACGCGGACCGACTTGCCGGTACCTGCGGGCAGAACGACCGAACCACGAACGACCTGGTCCGACTTCTTCGCATCGATGCCGAGCTGCACTGCAACGTCGATCGACTCGTCGAACTTCGCCGTGGCGCATTCCTTCACGAGCGACAGTGCGTCGCCGATCGGGTATTGCTTCTGGCGGTCGATCTTGGCAGCCAGTGCCTTTTGACGCTTGGAAACCTTAGCCATTTACACGCCCTCCACGACAATGCCCATCGAGCGGGCGCTACCAGCGATCGTGCGGACCGCTGCGTCCATATCGGCTGCCGTGAGGTCCGGCATCTTGGTCTTTGCGATTTCCTCGGCTTGCGCGCGGGTAATCGTAGCGACCTTGTCGGTGTGCGGCTTGGCCGAACCCTTGTCGACCTTCGCTGCCTTCTTGATCAGAACCGTAGCCGGCGGCGTCTTCAGGATGAACGTGAAGCTCTTGTCCGCGAATGCCGTGATCACGACCGGAACCGGCAGACCCGGTTCCATGGCTTGAGTCTGCGCGTTGAACGCCTTGCAGAACTCCATGATGTTCAGGCCGCGTTGACCCAGTGCCGGGCCGACCGGCGGCGACGGATTGGCTTTACCTGCAGGAATCTGCAGCTTGATAAAGCCGATGATTTTCTTTGCCATGTTGAAAACCTCTTTGGAACGCGTGAGCGTTCTGGTGAGTGGTAGCGCGCGTTCGCCACAATCTTCGCTGTGCCAACTGCTTTGGCGACATCTACAGCCGACTGGACTACTGGCGCTCCTCTACGGCCATAACGCGGACCGTAAGCGCGGAAAAACGGACCGCACCAGAGGCGCGATCCGTAGTATTCGATTTACAGCTTTTCGACCTGGCCGAATTCGAGTTCGACCGGTGTGGCGCGACCGAAAATGGTGACGGAGACCCGGACGCGCGACTTTTCGTAGTTGACTTCTTCGACGCTGCCGTTGAAGTCCGTGAACGGACCTTCCTTCACGCGGACCATCTCGCCGACTTCGAACAGGGTCTTGGGGCGCGGCTTCTCAACGCCTTCCTGCATCTGCGACATGATCTTTTCGACTTCGCGCGGCGAAATCGGGCTCGGGCGATTACGCGCCCCGCCGACAAAACCGGTCACCTTGGCCGTGTTCTTCACGAGGTGCCACGTTTCGTCCGTCATTTCCATCTCAACCAGGACATAGCCCGGGAAGAAACGACGTTCGGTCACTGATTTGTGACCACCCTTCACCTCGACCACTTCTTCAGTCGGAACGAGGATCTGGCCAAACTTGTCTTGCATGCCAGCACGTTCGATGCGCTCTTGAAGCGCACGTTGCACGCTCTTCTCCATGCCGGAGTAGGCGTGCACCACATACCAACGTTTTCCGCTCGGGGATGCCGGTGTATCGCTCATATCATTTCCAACCCAGAATCGCCGAGAAAATCACCCACTCGATGGACTTGTCGCAAACCCACAGAATGATGGCCATTGCCAGCACAAAACCGAAGACCACCAGCGTCGTTTGCGTGGCCTCTTTGCGAGTCGGCCAGACGACCTTGCGAACTTCCTTGTACGAGTCTTTGGCAAATGCGATGAAGCTCTTGCCGGGCGCCGAGAGAAGACCGACTACCACCCCCGCGATCACGCCCACTGCGAGCGCTGCACCGCGGACATACCACTCCTGGCTACCGAGCCAGTAGAACCCTACGAACCCGGCCACAACCAACAATACGCCCACTGCAAGCATCAGCTTGTCGCTGGAAGTATTAACAGTTTCGACGGAAGGATTCGCCATAACACCTTAAAGAACAACGCGCCGAAGCGCGAGAAGTTGGCAGGGGCAGAGGGAATCGAACCCCCAACCTTCGGTTTTGGAGACCGACGCTCTGCCAGTTGAGCTATACCCCTAAACCATTTTGGGGTTGGCGGCATCGCCAACCCCGAAACCACTTAGTCGATCAACGAGACTGGCAAAAACTTACTCGATGATCTTTGCAACCACGCCGGCGCCGACGGTACGGCCGCCTTCGCGGATTGCGAAGCGCAGACCTTCTTCCATCGCGATCGGAGCGATCAGCTTCACCGTGATCGACACGTTGTCGCCCGGCATGACCATTTCCTTGTCCTTCGGCAGCTCGATCGAGCCCGTCACGTCCGTCGTACGGAAGTAGAACTGCGGACGGTAGTTGTTGAAGAACGGCGTGTGACGACCGCCTTCGTCCTTGCTCAGCACGTACACTTCAGCCGTGAAGTGCGTGTGCGGCGTGATCGAACCCGGCTTGGCCAGAACCTGGCCACGCTCCACGTCTTCACGCTTCGTGCCGCGCAGCAGGATACCCACGTTGTCGCCTGCCTGACCCTGGTCGAGCAGCTTGCGGAACATTTCCACGCCCGTGCAGGTCGTCTTCACCGTCGGCTTGATACCGACGATTTCGATTTCCTCGCCGACCTTCACGATGCCGCGCTCAACGCGACCCGTCACCACCGTGCCGCGACCCGAGATCGAGAACACGTCTTCCACCGGCATCAGGAACGCGCCGTCAACTGCACGCTCCGGCGTCGGGATGTACGTGTCCAGTGCGTCGGCCAGGTTCATGATCGCCACTTCACCCAGTTCGCCCTTGTCGCCTTCCAGCGCCAGCTTGGCCGAACCCTTGATGATCGGCGTGTCGTCGCCCGGGAAGTCGTACTTCGACAGGAGTTCGCGCACTTCCATTTCGACCAGCTCGAGCAGCTCGGCGTCGTCGACCATGTCGCACTTGTTCAGGAACACGATGATGTAAGGCACGCCAACCTGACGGGCGAGCAGGATGTGCTCACGCGTTTGCGGCATCGGGCCGTCAGCGGCCGAGCACACCAGGATTGCGCCGTCCATCTGTGCCGCGCCCGTGATCATGTTCTTCACGTAGTCAGCGTGGCCCGGGCAGTCGACGTGTGCGTAGTGGCGGTTAGCCGTTTCGTACTCGACGTGCGCGGTGTTGATGGTAATACCACGTGCCTTTTCTTCCGGCGCTGCGTCGATCTGGTCGTACGCCTTGGCTTCGCCGCCGAACTTCGCGGTCAGAACCGTCGTGATCGCTGCCGTCAGCGTGGTCTTGCCGTGGTCAACGTGACCGATCGTGCCCACGTTCACGTGCGGCTTGGTCCGCTCAAACTTACCCTTGGCCATTTTCGACTCCTAAGAGGATTTTTCCGTACGTTGCGCGGGGCGCGCAAACAATCACTGGCTTGCTGCTGCCTGCTCGATGCGGGGCTTCTGAGGCCCGCTAGATACCGGCTGGTGCCCATGGGCAGGATCGAACTGCCGACCTCTCCCTTACCAAGGGAGTGCTCTACCACTGAGCCACATGGGCGAAAACTGCTCTGAACCGCTTTATTGCTTCGCTGGAGCGGGTGAAGGGAATCGAACCCTCGTCGTAAGCTTGGAAGGCTTCTGCTCTACCATTGAGCTACACCCGCGAGGTTCGCCGGCTTGGTGCTGCTGCCGGCCCGACACTTACTACAGCTGAATTCTGGTGGAGGAGGTTGGATTCGAACCAACGTAGGCGTAAGCCAACAGATTTACAGTCTGCCCCCTTTAGCCACTCGGGCACCCCTCCGTAGAGAACTGATGATTATGGGGGAACATCCGAATCGTGTCAAGCACTTTGTTCGGCGTCGATCCCACAACGCTCTCACTTATAGGGAGAGCGAAAAAGCAAAAACCCCGGCTTTTTAGGGCCGGGGTTTCGCTTGTAG
>NZ_CAJMYZ010000041.1:0-47119 GCF_905220155.1 Paraburkholderia sp. J7
TGTCGTAAGCACGACAATTTCGGGAAACTTGATTTCGGGAAACTTGAATTTGACGTTTCCGGGTATGTTGTCCATTCCCAAATACTGAAAATCCTCATCAAGGACTTGTCAGGCGAAGTACGTTGCGCTCGAATTGCATCGAGTGATCGAATTGCCGGTCGACGGCGGCCAGCGTGATAAGCAGGTCGGTAGAGCCCCCGCTCCATTCGCCGAAGCGCCAATTCCGCTGAAATCAGAATGCCGCGCCTTGCCTTGAAAGGGCTATCGGCTTGCCGTCGGCACCGTTGACCAGTGCGCCGGGTTCATCGCGGATCCATGAATGGTTACCTGAAACTCCTGCGTGACTTCATTCGTAATCCTCTACATTTCATATCCGCTCATGGGAAACTGGTACTTCAAGGAACCCGCCAGCCTCACCCGGGCGTACATTTACACGTCATGGAGCGAATGACGCATAAAATACCAACATCGCCGCGTCTATAATCAATACCTGCTGGACACCAACGATCGCATGGAGCCCTACTTTATGAATCAAGCCCGCGGGCGATATGCGGGATCCCGCGACAGCGGCCAACGCCAACCTCGCCACGAAAAGAAATCTCAGCCCAACCGGCCGAAGCAATCGTATGTGAAGGCGCCTGCGCAGGACTCCGTCCAGACCGCCTCGATTTTCAAGACACGGTCGTTCCAGTTTCTGGTCGATACGGTAGGCGCAGAGAATATTGCCATCGCACTTGAATCCAGCATGACGCGCGTGGCCGAACTGTTGAAGGGCGAGAGGTTCACACCCGAGACCGCCTTTCATATGGAAACTACGCTCGGCTTGCCGCATGGCTTTTTTGACCAGCCCAATCCTGGGCTCACAGCCGAGACCATCGCCCGGCTGAAGTCGCCACTCGACCTTATTCAAGCCGACGACGGACCAGACGCGGCGTCCGAAGCACTTGAGCCGGCTTCTGCCCTGACCGTCGACCCGCAACCATCTCTTAAAAACAGTTTGTCCGAGGAAGCACAAATGCCCAGGAAAGCAACTGGCGGTACGCCCAGAGCCGTCAAGAATAATCCGGGCGTAGCGGCCGGAGCCCAGACGCAGCGAAAATCTTCGCGTGCAAAAGACAGACCGTCTCCTGAAACGACCCGGCAGCAATCGCTGGCTCTGAACGATGGCGCCGACGTAGAGAACATCCGACGCGCCAACCTCCACGTTCTCACGAGTCGCAACGGATCGAAAGCAAGGCTTGGCGTGGTCATGGACCTGAGTGGGTCCAACATGGCCCACCGGCTGCATGGCAAGAAGCGCCTCGACGCTGTCGAAGCAAACCGGTTCACGGAGCGGCTTGGTTTGCCAGCTGGCTGGCTGGACACCCCGCGTTCGGAAGCCGATATTCCAGCGTCGGTGTCGCGTATGCTTGCCCCTGCGTCCCGCGGACGCGTCTCCGCCAGGCAGCACGAACCGGTTGCGCCCGCAACAAAGGATGCCATGCCGGCGAAGGCCACCGGTGCGAAGACGCGTGCGCGGCGCGCGCGGGCGGGCGATCCACAAAATCCCTCACCGGTTTCGACGGATGTGGCGGGCGAGCAGGAGGCGATCGTTGCCCGCGCGCAAGATCCTGTCAACGGTTTTCCCGACGACGTTACCGGTCACCTGTCTGAAGAAAATGGTGACGGGGCCCCGCCAGCTACAGCGTCAGCACCTGAGTCGTTCGCCGCGTCCGCAGTACCGCAGCGAAACCCGGCAGCGCTCCCCTTCGCTTCCGTGACGAGCCTGGACAATCTTCACGGTATCGAGCCGATAGCGGAAGCGTTGCTCAAGACGCTCGCAGGCAAGGCACGCACGGGTCGCCTCGACGAGCTGAAAGCGCTGGAACTGCTGCAGCAGGCGATCCTGCTATGAGCCAGTGCTGGCGTACCAGGTCCCTCGCGCCGTGACGCATATAGCGCATCGAGGTGCCTGGATTCCTGCGCGACCATGACTTCGCTACGTCAGGTCGGCTTGCCACCGACCTGCATCGGCGTGTTGGGCGCTGAGGGCGATCATCTGACGGGCGGGGGATGACTGTCGGAGGCTGGATTCTTCCGCCTGACTTCCCCTGGACTACTGGCGAGACTGTGCCGCGCTGGCCCCGGTGCGGCGATCACCTGCCAGTCAATGCAGTCTGGAAGCCTGGCGACGGCGGGCAGTTGCCAGAAGCGGATTATCGTCGGCTTCGGCGTCGCGCTCTGGCGCACTGCCATCGGCAATGACAACGTGGACGTCCTGCGCAAAGGCATCTTCGAAACAGCTGCGCGCACGTGCAACGCATTCAGATGCCGGCGCCTCACCCGCACTCGCTGCAGCCTGCGCAGTCGCTTTTGCGGCCAGACCAAACGCGGCGACTATCTCTTCCCAGGTCAGTCCGGTCGCCATCGCTTCCTGCACGAGCTTGCCCGCGACAACACCGATCTTTGCTCTTAATTCATCATCCATTGCTTCAACTCCAGCGATCCTTCGTGCCGCGCCTGCGCGACATCGTTCCACAATTAGCTTCGCTTTTCAGGCGAGAGCGGCACGGCTGGCTGCGTCGTGCCACGCCATCCCGACCGCCAGGTCGCCGGTCGTAGCCGTACCGGGCACCTTTGCCGTCATGACGTCGTATACCATCGCTCCATCTTCGCAGTATCGGGACGTTGCCGCGAACTAGCGTGCGTGCACGATTGCGCGCACCGCAACTTCGGTGTCACGACCGGGTCGATAGCGTAGTTCAAGCACGGTGCCATTCCTATGCCTTCTGGAGCACGAAATTCGCGGCCGCGTATCGTGCGTTGCAGTTCCAGACCTCCTGCCCGTCGCGGTAGAAGGTTGCCCAGCCGTCCTTGACGGTAACCTGCGCTGTCGGAAATACCTGGCTGTGCCCATTTGCTGCAGCAGAGAAGGGATTGTTTTCCTTGCAGATCGCCCAGTATTCGCCGTCATCAGGCACGTCAGTTCGGGAGGCTTCCATTTCGTGACTTCTCCGGTTGCCGGTCACATCTGCCGGTATATCGCCGGGCCACCGATCACGCCGACTGCGACTGTCGTGCCGCGACCGTAGTTGCGAGGCTCATGCCGAACCTCGTAGCCATCCTCATCGCGCCTCAGGCGGGCGATATGCGCTTCGACGGTTGCGTCCTGATCACGCACAGCCGCAAGATCACGCATCACCAGGTCCCCTGGCAACGACCGCAAACACTCCAGCAACGTAGACATCCTGCTTTTCCTTCCTCAGAACCTGATCGTATCGAACGGGACATCGATCCCGTGGTGTTGAAGCACAGCGTCGCGAAACACCTGCCACTCACCTTGTCCAGCTGGCTCATGCGTGCAGTGCAGGCACTGATCCGCACCGGCCAGCTGCTCGGTCACGGTTCGATGCACGTCGATCCCGAAGCGTTTGCTGAATCGTCCCACACAGGAGCCGTCGTGTGCGGTCACCCACACGGTATCGCCCAGAGAGGACACGTCAATGCTGTGAGGTTGCGTCATGCTTTTTCCTGTTTATCCAGCGGCAATCGTACTGCATGTTACTGCGGGCACGCACACCCGCGGGACTCTGGATCTTGTCGCTCCCGGCTCCTGTGTGACACCTGAAAGCACAGAATAAAAAAGGGCGGCGTATCTTCGCACTGCTCGCCGCGAGGCGGTGGCGGGGACATTGAGCGTTGACCGTTAGTCGCTTTTTCTAAAAGCAGTCGCGGCACAACAGCCAGCAGGGCAACCAGGATACTGAAATTATTTTGGAGGTCGCTCTTGCCTTGTAAGGTGACATCCCAATATTCCAGCTCGACATCTATCCGCCAGCGTCAAACATGTCCAACAAAAGCTATCGGTCCTCGCGTCGTCTGTCTGCCAGCGCGCATGCAAAGTCGCTCTTTCTACCCATGCCTCGCAAGGAATCCTCGGATCTCGCGCTGCGTGCACGGATTGCGCTCGAGCGTCTGCGCAGTGGAGAAGCGGACCGCTCGCTGGTCAATCTCCTCTCGCAGGTCAACATCATCACGAGCTTCATCACCCGGGCGGGTCACGGGAAACTGGAGATCGGGGAGATTGAGCGTGTTGAGCGTGGCCTCGCAGAGGTACTCAATGAGGCCGATCGCACCAGTGCCTGGAATGTGCCCGAATGGCTGATTGACGGCCTCACCGCAGTAGTGAACGAGTACGACCGCCAGCTCTGCTTCACCCGCATGGAGATCGTTTTGAGGGCGAGTGATTACCTCGGAAAGCTGGCCGGTATGGTCGCGCGTGACACCCGCGCCAACGACAGTCACCTCCAGGTTGCACAATAACTGCAGCGCGCTTCCTGTGCCCGAATCGCACCTCAGTCAACGAGTGTGGATAAGGGCGGCCGTTGAATGAGGACGTGCGGACGTGAGAGAGGCTCACACAAACGTCAGACGGATATTCTGGCACGTGAGGGTAACCACTCCCCATAGACGGAGACCATACCTCCGAACGTGCAGTACATGGAAATGAAACTGGGAGCCGTGTAGCCTGTGACTGTCGGCAGAGGCACGCGGGCGCATAGCGATTTCTGGCAACGCTCAACGAAACGAAGTCACACGCGCCACGCGCGACCCGGCGTCCCACAACCCTGCGCGCGGTCAATGCGCTGCCGGCAACCACCTCCCCGGACGAACAGAACATGGAAATTCGCGTCGCTTACGAACACAGTCTCGCCACTGCGCCTGAGGAATTCATCGTTCAGGTGCCTTCGCAGCTCGTGACCGATATTCCAGCGAACGTGCCGCGCGCCCTGTTGCCGGAGTTCATCGCAAACCTGATCGTCGAACGCTCACCAACAATCGGAAAGATTCGCAATCTGAGGATTCTCTAGCGGGCTTCTTTTGATCGTTGATATCCGGGTGTCGACAGACGTTGTTGCCCAGCCTCAGCAAAACTCAGAAAAGGCTCTGTTGCCTGATATCGCGTGCCGGAGGCAATGACGGTTTCTGGCGTCGCGCGCCCACGCGTCGGCGAATGACACGACGTACATGAGCGATCAGCTCGAAGCTCCCGTTCGCAAAACTGAGCGTGAGCCTGAACTGCGTCAGTCCATCCGGTCCGATACCGGGCTGCACCCGCAGCGACGCACGCATGTCGAGCCGACGGGCACGGTCCATGAGTTGCGCGCGACTCATCCCCGGCCACGCGTGCGAAATCAGTCGACCAACCGCCGGTGGAACCGACTCGGGAGGACAGGCAACTGGCAATGCGAGAGATACAAGTTCAAAACGGTAAGCCATTGGCTTGACGGCGCGCGGCCCTAAGTCCGCACTTCCTCACGTACAAACATGGCGCCGCTCTCACATAAGGCGACGCACGAAGGGACCTGAATAATCAGTCGTAGCGGGCCGCGATTGCGGCGTGGCCAGCATGTCACCCCGCCAGCTACGACTGGATCGCCCGTTACCCGTTACGCTGCTGCGACTGCAGGCGTGGCAGCAGCCTCAACTGCGACCGGTGCCTTTCTGGCTGCAACCTTGCGCGGCGCCGAAGCCTTTTTCGCGGGTGCTGCGGCCTTGCGCCCACGCACGCCCTTTGCCGGAGCCGCCGCTGCACGGCCAGCCTTCTTCGTGGCGACTGCCGTCTTCGCCGCCTTCTTGGCCACGACGCGTTTTGCGCCTGCCTTCTTCGCAGCTACCTTTTTCGCAGCAGCCTTCTTCGCAGGCGCGGCCTTGGCGCTGGCGGTCTTCGCCGTTGCCCCAGCTTCAATCAGGAATTTCGAACGATCCTTGACGTCGCGAATCCACAGCGGCGCAAGACCCCGGCCCGACCACGTCGCACCCGTTTTCGGATCCGCGTATTTCGGGGCAACGTGATGCACGACCGCGCCCGGGGCTTTTGCTGCCGCCTTCGCCAGCGTGGTCCCAGGTTTACGACCGCGTCGTTTTGCAACAAAGCCTTCGATGTCGGCGACAGTCAGTCCGTGCTTTTGCATCAGGTCACGTATTTTCGTCAGGCCCACCGACGACTGCTTTTCGGCAATCGCCACTGCCTGCTTCTGGAGTTTGGCAATTTTCGAGTTGATTGCGTCTAGGGTAACCATTTCTATTCCTCGCTGTGGGGTTTACCGTTCATGCGATCCTGGAACTTCCCTGGCTTGTTTGCCAGGCACTTCGAAGTTCGGTCTGCCCGTCAGAATTGACGCGATCGTCGCGGTCGTGATTATGACTTTATCAGTACGCTCGTGCAAATTGAAAGCGCAGCGCGCAACGGTTTGAATGTCACTGGAGTTCAGGAATCGGTGCACGCCCAATGTTGCCTGTACGTCCCGCAACGCTGCCTTTCTTTATTTGAATGCTATTGCGCCGCAAAATGGCCGTCTCTCTATTATCCAGACATGTACCCGGTATCGTTGGTCGGGGAGGTATGGGTCTTGAGTCAGCGATGCGCCTGCTCATTACGCACGATAAATCGCGGGCGCAACAAAAGCAGACTCAACGTGCGCAAGCAAACCTGGTGTCGCGCATAGGTTGTTTTATACTGCTTTCATGGCGGTCGCCAGCTGCGGCGCCTCCCGCGCGCCGCTCCCAGCAAAACATGATTTAAACATGCTCCACCCTCTTCGCTGCCTCGGCATTGGCAACGTTGGGTCGCGTGGTGTCCTGGCGGCACGTGATTTGCAATCACCAGCCCAACGACAGACTGTTGCGCGGAGAATACACCAGATGGATGAGAGAAAACGCGAAAGCATCGTGGCCTATCTGCGACGACGGATGGCCGAATTTGGAATCGAACCGGAAGACATTGCTACTTCAATTGCAGCCGATCAGGAGCGTTTGCAGGCAGTGCGTTTCCGCGACGCTTCGGGCAACACATGGGACGGCAAAGGCGTTCCGCCACAATGGGTGGTTCAGGCAATCAGTGCCGGCCAGTCTCTTGAGCATTTCGCAATTGACGGCGCGTCGAATCGCGACCCGGGCAAACGCACCGGCGCCGACTGGCGCAATGACCCGTTTGCCGGCACCAGACTGGCAACTGTCAGTGCGCAGAGCGTTGGGGCGGCCTGAGAGCGCAATGAAAGCAGCACCCCCGCCGTCGAACGCAGGCTTTCAGGTCGTGAAGCGACGCCTGGCATCCAGTGGACGCAACAGACCCTGACGGCCGCCGCGCCACTCAGTCAGGAGCTCCAGATTGTAGTGAGCATCCACGCGCGATCGGCCTCGCACCACGCAACGTTCGTCGCTTTGTTCAGCGTCGTTAATCCGGCCAGATCTCCACGGGCACCGGCCTGCCCCCAAGGTTTGAAGTCATCCGCGCAAATCAGGCAGGTCACGATTATGCCGACTGCTAGAATGGCTGCCTTTTTCAGGAGAGTTAAATGTCCTGGTTCATCTACGAAGTGCCCGAATACAACGAAGACGGGGCGCGCATCGAACCCTTCACCGACCTGCGTAGCCGTGTCCTGAAAGTAAGTGGGCAGGCTATGGCTGACGAACTGGAAAGCGTCCGCGAGAACGCCGCATCGACGGCGGACACGCCCTCGCGCCCGCTACGCGCCGCAGAGAATCCCCACGTATTCCCGATTCCTTATGCCGACTCAATGATCCTGGTCGGGTTTATCTTCGAACTGAAGCGCGAGTCCCGGCAACTGGTGGTGTCACCCGTGGAAATGCCCTGGCTCAAAGACGCGTAGAAAGCGGGACGATCGAATCCGCTCCAAAGCGGCGAGGCAGACTACCCTCCAGGCGGCGACCTCGTGCTTGAGCGCGTCTTCGATGAAGACCGCCATCTGCAGATGTGTCCGGTTCAATTCTCTGCGCAGTGCGCAGACATTTTCTTCATCCCTGGAAACTTCGACCGCATGCACGCAGTCACGCAACTGCCGGACGAAGAAGCCACACTGAGTATTTGCGCCGTCCGTCCGGTTGCGATGCGTCCTGCGCCGGGATAGCCGGGACGAGGGTCACTCGCGTCAGATGATCGAGATTACCTGTCGCCCAGGATAGCCCGGATCCTCGGATCGTATGGCACTCCGCGATAGTCGCTGAGGGAGCGCCGGGATGAAGAGGATTGAAAAGATAGTTATACGAACGAGGAAGTATTGCACTCGGAACCTTGAGGAGCAGCTCCTGCCCTCCCGCCAGCCATTCGCTGCCGGCGGCCTGTGTCCAGTCCGCGTTCTCGCGCCAGTCGTCGGGGATGACGTTCGCCGTGAGTTCTGCCATTGCAACGTCCCCGGTAATCTCCACGCGCAGCAGTTGATAGTTATCTGGCAACGCCTGCGGAGACCCGAATTCGTGGTGCACCATCGTCTCAAGCAGCGCGAGCGCGGGGTTTTCCGCCAGATAGACGACCGGCTGCCCCCGATGATGCCACCGGCCGGGCGCCCTCAATCCGCCGATTCCCCGAAGGTCCGCGTAGTTGCTTATCCTCCAGAACTCCATCAGGCGAAGTATCCCTCGTCGATCTGAACCAGGGTGTCCTCAACAAGCCGTGCACCGTGCTCAGTCGATGCCATCTCGAGCGGCGTTTTCCCGGCGAATCGCTCCTTCTTTCCTCGAAGCCAGTTCATGGCCTTTTCCGGGTTTCCAAACACCGTCTCCGCCTGTGCAACGATCCTGGCGAGGCGGATCGCCTTGTCCGACTCGTCGGTCGAGAGCCGCTCGCCATTCTGACGACGATGCGAGAGCGTCCGGCGAGGAATGATGAAGAGCAGCTCGTCGGCCTTGAGTCCATGCTCGCCGAGACGGTCGATCACGTCCACGCCGACGCGCTCGGTCGCCAGCGCGGCAAGATCGCTCCCGGACCGGATGTGGGCCTGGAGCAGATCGCCCAGCAGCGAGAATTCGGTATGGCGCGGGTTGACGCGCCCAGTGGGTCGGTATTCAACAGTGGCCATGGTCTCTCCGAGCAAAATGCCCAAACAATGAAGGCATTTTGCCACAGATTGGGATATCCCGCTGAGCCGCGGCTACAAGCGGGTCTCGCAGACTCTGCCGGGGGCCGATCGGGCGCCACCGAACAGCCCCGGACGCCATCAACGCCAGGATAGGCGCAAGACACGGTAGCGCGCCAAGTACACCAATGGCCATCAGGCTATGCGACGGTGGTGAGCCCCTGGCGCGCGGTTGCCCGGGGTGGAGTGGTCATGGTCGCTCGCGGCTGAACGAAAGCGCGAAAGTATCGTGACCTATCTGCGCAAACGGATATCCGAATTCGGAATCAAACCGGAAGATATCGCCACATCAATTGCGGCCGATCGGGAACAGTTGCGGGTAGTGCGTTTTTGCGACGCTTCCGGAAACACCTGGGATGGCAAAGGCGCTCCGCCGCAATGGGTCGTGCAGGCGACCAGCGCCGAGCAGTCTCTTGAGCATTTCGCAATTGACGGGGCTTCAAACCGGGACCCGGGCAAGCGCACCGGTGCGGACTGGCGCAACGATCCGTTCGCCGGCACCCGCCTGGCTACATTCAAGGCTGAGCAGGCAGCCGCCTCCTGAGCAATCGTCAGTTCTGTGCAGACTTGCTTTTGTCGCCGCGACGAAGAGGTTCTGTCCGTGGAATGTTCGCCCGCTACCCCCTGGACCGGGGAAAATCCTGCAGACAGCCTGGTCCGGAATGGCTTCTCCCGGGCGCTACGCGATGGAATAACCTGACGTTTTTCCGCCGGTGCGGAGTGAGTGGCCCGGGTCACTGCGGAGCTGGATGGGTCAAGCCTGCTTCCTCGAAAATCAACTCATATCTCTCGGCGCCGACGACGTTGAGGTACTCGCGTCTGATCAGGATGAGCGCCTGCGCCGTCCTGGAAATCACGCCGTAGGCTTCCAGCAGCTCGGCATGCTCCAGCGCCTCTCCCAGGGTCATGGCCACGTCAGCTTCCCTATTGCAGTTGAACGGCCATCAGGTCGTTGACGAACGCGGACGGGGCGGAGGCGAACTCCATCAGGTCGAAGAAGCCGTTGCTTAGCGCAAACTCCTCCAGCGCCTCCCTGCCGCTATCAGCCTTGATGCGGCTGTAGCTTTCGACCATCCTGTGGTCGGTAATCACATAATCCATCTCAACCTCTTTCCGTCCGGTGATGCCTCGAGTTGTTGTCTTCTCAAGGTTTCGTTCGGAGAGTACGTAGCGTCGCTTAAATCAGGCTTAAACAGCGCAACCGGAACGAAAGCTTTTCCCGGACGGCGATCCAGAAACGCGCGCTGGCGGGATGACCATCGTGTTCACGTAGGGTGAATACCTGGGAACGGGAGATGGGAAACGGACAAAGGGGAAACAGCGATGCAGACCGTCGTCTTAAGCACAGAAAGGACGGCAGCGACACCGCAAAGAAAATGCCCATAATTGTGCGGGCTGAACACAAATCCAGGACGGTTTGCGGACCCCGGCTCACCCTCCTGAAACTTCGCGCGGTTTCATCCTCAGAGCCGACGAAAGGCAGCGGCTAGATATTTCACTCCCACAGCGCCTCTCTACACGTTGACGATCGCATTGCCATAACACTCCCGCTGGCGCCACTGGCATCCGCAAACTTCACCATCGTTCGGTGCAAGAACGACATCGTATGGATTCTTCGCTGCCGGGCTGTGTTCGTTCGCGTGTCCATTGTCGTGTGGTCCACGACAACGACGTAACGGTGCGGGGATTAGCCTCGGCCCTTGAAACGCCCATGCGTTAAAAGCAGGAGACCGCAAGCACTATGCAGTAGTGACGCCCAGAAACCGGCCAGTAGCCATGTGGACTGCAATAGCGCCACCAGGTGTAGTGCGTCGCCCACCGTCGGGGGAGGCACGTTCACTTCCGCAGTGACAGAACCGTTCGCTGCGCGTGCCTTGTCGTCTCGGCAACACATGATAGAAATGTTTGTGATGGAATTCATACGGAACCGGAGACAACCCATGGTGAAAACAGCAGTGCAAACCGTCCTCGAATTTTGTGTCATTGCCAACGTCGCTCTCCTTGCTGGCTTCGCGTCGATGGTTGCCTGTGAGCATGTCCGCGAATACGCCACTCGGTTGACAAAGGACGACTGGCCGCAGGCCGAACTGGACACCGCAGCATCTGGCGCCCTCGCGTTCCAGAACGACTACGGACGGCTCCCCCATAACCTCGACGAACTGCGTGCCTCGCGAGCCGGGGCATACCTGCCCCGCGGCTTCGATCTGAAGGGTGTACTGTACTTTCGTGATGGGGACGGTCGTCCGCGGCTAAGCTGGCGGGATGATATCGATCGTGGCGCCGCATACTGCACCCTTGATGCCGCATTGCACAGGCACTGCTAGCCATCGAACGTACGCGAATGCGAAGTTCAGGCGCTGCGTTCAGACTCCCGGATCCTCGCGCACTAACTGCACACGCGGTCTTTTACCGCAACGTGTTGGCCGTCTCCTGGCACCGCTGCCCTTGCACGTCGCTCCGCGCTTTAACGATCGAACGATCAATGGTATTTCGACAAACGAGGTCGCTCACCCCGAAGACGGTCCGCAAATGGACATCCTTCCTTGAGGCACCCCGATCGTGCACTTCAGCCGCGACGTGGTCCATTGCGTTACGACATCGTCGCGATGGCATGGAGTTTCGAAAGGCATCCTGTGGTAGTGCCGGTCAAAAATCTGGCGCGAAATACGATACCCGCCCACCGCGTCGCCATGGAAGCAACCATACCGTTCACGCGGACGATCGCGCACAAACCAGCCAGTGACCCTAAATGAGATTTCAAATCGGATGACGGGTTTGGGCAGATTTGCGCTGGTAGTGGACGGAATTACCCCGACGTCACAGTGAAACTCGAGGCTACCGCCAGGCGCGCTGATGGTAGAGACGATGAGGCGCATCAAAACGGGCGCCCGTTCGGAGACCGGGGTGAGCCAGCAAAAGCGAGCCGTTTCCAGTCCTGAAAGGTGAGCTTTTCCGGGGCGTTGCCAATTTCGATAACGAACGCCCTCCCGCGCCGGCCTTCCGGACCGCGGCTGCACCCATGCTCTCAAGCAGCTGGCCGCGGTTTGCGGCGAAAACTATCCGCGCTACGCCACCTCTTCGGCGTGGCCAGATCAAACCTCCGAAGCACGGCTTGCATCCCGGGAAACGCGCGAGATCATAGGATATTCAAAACGCCGAGAAGGCCTGAACGACGAAACGCGCCGACCAATTCAAAATCACCACAGCGCTTTCGGCCTGCGGAGACAGCATCGATATGAGCCGGCACCACGTCTGCGGGCAGCCGGATTCATCCGTTGCGCCAGGCGTGTGCTGTAGATGATCGTGAGCCGCCATACGGTGACGCTGCCGTTTCGCAGTGCAAATCGCTCTTATCACCTCTTCCTCGACAGGGTGAAGATGGATTTCATGGTTGCGGTAGTGACCATCGAAGGCAGCAACAGGAGCCATTCCGCCAGCGTCGTGACGGTATTGACACGCGAGCATTTCGAGAATGACGGGCCCCATCGGGAAAAGGGCGCTGCGCGTCGCAGCGAGCCGAGTGCTTAATCCTGTCGATTTCGGACGTTGGGAGGAAAGGAAATTCGGACCGGGCGGCACGCGCCGCAGATACGCGTCTTCACCTATTAAAGAGTGGGGACGGCAGTACGAGCTGCGAGATCTTCAATGACGCTCCGGTCTGCGACCACTCCGTCGATGAGCATGGGCTCACAAACGCCGCCGGCCACCCCGGATTCTGGAATTGGTGCGCCAGTCAAGCGAGCTGTGTCAGCCTGCCTGTCGATTCAGTCGTCTCAATGCGCATCGTAAACACTCACAAGATTCGTCTGGGGCTTTCCGCTCCGGCGCGTGAATGCCCATGGTGCCAGGCGAAGAAGCCACACTAAGCGCTACGCTTACCGCGACTTCCACGCTTTAACGTATTCCTGGCCCCGGACGGCGACCAATGGAATAGCCGCCCCCACCTACACGCTGGGCGGTGCTGACAGGAGGCGAACCCTCACGTGCCGACGGCATCAAAGTGCCCAGACGGAAGAATATTGACGTCTTCACGTGCGAACCGGAGAGCCCAGTTGAAATATACGACCATCGGGGTGGACATCGTAAAAGATGTCTTCCAGCTTCACCAGGTGGACGCCGACACAGGTCAGATTGCAAACAGGCAACTGAAGCGGGTCGTGTTCCTGGAGCATTCTGCGAATCGCGTCCCTTGCCTGATCGGCACGGAGGCATGTGGTGGTTCCCTGCATTGGGCTAGATGACTGAATGAAACGGACCATCAGGTCAAGCTGATGCCAGCGAAGTTCGTCAATGCTTTCGATTCCCGATCATGTCGGCCGTCTCATGTATTCTGCTACCTGCGAGGGTCATCAGTCCCTTCTCATTTCGTCAAGATTGCCCTGCCAGTCGAGCTTGCCGCGGTACCCGATAATTTCTTCCTGACGCTTAAGCCGAATGATGGTCCGCAGGCCGAGCTCCACGACGTCCCGTTCCGTTTTCGGGCCGGCTGCCGCAAGGGCGTCGGCCATCAGGCGATCGTCAATTTCGAGTGTCGTACGCATGATGTGGATCCGCTAAATGACCGAACGCATGATACGCCCGTTCGCCGTCTACCGTACTTGCACACATTGCTGGTGTGGACCAGAGTCCAAGGCGATGACGCCTTAGGCAGGCAGCACTTGAGAGACGCGTACACCGTCAGTGATGTCTCAGTTCGACATCACGGCTGGTCTTCGTCGCCGCGAGACAAACGACCGCTCAATGCATCGGGTACGCGCGGGCGTGCCTCTGTCCGTGGCACGCTCGGTCGAATGCTTGAGTATTTGCTGGCGGGTCGCAACGACTTCGGCTATCAACTCACCCGTTTTACAGGTGGACTCGACGTCATGTCGGAACAACCGCAGACTGGCAACGCGCTACGTGTTCAGGCACCTTCTCGGGTTCCGATTTGTGCGTTGACCACGGTTCTTCGATCTGGTTGCGGCCCCTTTCCTGTTACTCGCTATCGGAAATCTGATGTGTACGCGATCCAGTCGACACAAGCCGGGGAGGCTCGAGAACGATACCCCACGCGCTCAGCAAACCATCAAAAGACAGCTTTCCTGCCTGCGTTCTGGGTGCAGGCAAGGCGATTCCAGTCGTCCGATAGTGAACGCGCTCCTTCGCGCTCGCGCCTGAACGAACGATGCGCTCAAGCGCGCCATTGCGCAACGCGTACTGGACGGCATCAGAAGCCGTGCGCGACTTCATCAACCCGGACGCCACAATCTCGCTCACCGTCGCGCTCGCGCGTTCGCGAAACCACGCGACGAGTAGCTCAGCGTTTTCGTGCGTGCTCATGATCGGCTCTTCCTGCGCGCAGGGCTTTACCGCGCGGTATATTAGTTGTTGTCGATCCCGTGCCTGGCCCATCAGTTCGGACCATTCAATGCCGCGCTCATGCGCCGGCGAACCGTCACGAGTCTTTCTGTTCATCGAAGGGTACGTGCTCACCCGTCGACGACTGCTTGCCAAGCTTGCCTTCATTTTCCATCGCGTCCTGCCAGGCAAGCATGGCGCTCGCGACGGCGTCCTTCTCACCGCTGAAGGACAGCACCGTCTCCCCGCACGACGGACAGATGCCGCCGAATGCAGCCTGGATACCCGCCATGTTTCGCGTGTCAAGCGCGTCAAAATCGCTAAACGCGGTCTTGCAGGCGCCGCACACCAGCTTTTCCGGACGCGATGCCTCAATCTTCGCCTTTGCCTGCGCGATGCGTTGCTCCTGCGTACCGCGTTGTCTTGCCTGTCCCATCGCTCCCGCTCCGTTTTCTGTGAACCGGTAGCGGCCCGATTTTCCGTGATACCAGGCCGCCGAGGTTCGGTTCATTCTGGGGAAAAGCCGATATTTTACCGGTCACGACAATTCGCCAATACCAAACGCGTGTGCGGCCTAGAATCCGCTATTCTAGGGCGGATAAAGTACGGCGAGCGCAGGCCACCTGCAACAGAAAATTTGAGCCTGGGTGTCTGTCGTTCCAAGAGGAAGACGGTTGCCAGCGGCCTGCGGGCAGTAGACTGCTACGAGACAGCGAGCAACGTCATGGCGTTGAGCGCTGCCTGCGTGACGCTCACTACCCAGGCGACGGACGAGTCGCCATGAAATCCAGTCAATCTAAAGTTCGCCACCGCGAGCGCGCAATCGTTGACCTTTCACCAGAGGCGGTAGAGGCCCGCATGGAAGCGTTTATCGAACGAACGCTTAGCCGGGCTACCAACGCGGCCCGGTTACGACTCCTGGATGATCCAGTTCGAACGCCAATCACCCCTGGCGCCACCGATCGCGTTAGTACACCCGAGCGCAAAGCGGGTCTCTACCCTCCATAACGGTCCGCGATCGCTCACGTGCGAACCGGGATTGTGGCCCATTCGCCCCGATAAATTGAAACTGAAGGAGCACGCCACGTATCGGCGAACATACATTCAAGGTGTGCGCTTTCCTCTGAAGGTAACCACATCCCATCGACGGCAACCTTGCCGTCGCGCCGCTTCGATCATGTAACCGGGACGTAGCTCCGTGACACGAGCTTGAGCGCCCTCGTCGCGTGACGTGACCATTACACCCCGCCGCCGACCATTGGCCGCATGGATGAGCTGAATCCATGCGCTTTCCGGTGGCGAACTCATCAGGGTGTTCAGCCAATCCCTGTTATTACGTCCGACCCGGTTCTGTCGCTGACGTTCCGGCGTGTTCATTTCCGGACTATCGCCGATGCCGACGCGCTCGTGCGCAAGGCGATGACGCTCGCATCACGGTGAGCCCGGATGCCGGTTCCGGACTCCGGGACGCAACATGTGGTTGAACCGATTCCGGCGTGCACTCAGCGCCGGACGGAATGCACTGATTGCCACCCGCAGCCGCGCCGACATACGCGACATTTCCTGCAGCATCTCGCCTGAAGGCACGGAAGTAGCTGACGATGATTTGCCGCCAGTTGCTTTCATCCTGCTCATCTGTTTCTACCACCGGCACCGTCGATCCGATCCAGGGCAGGATCTGACCATCGTAGTATCCGGACACCGGGTCGAAGCCTTCTACGGCCGACATGTTGAGTACGTATTCGGCACGAAGGCCATCCCCTACGGCGCCGGCGGTCTTCTTCGTCATGCCGATGTCTTCCATGCGCGCGTAATATTCGTGCGTATTCGATTTCAACGTCGTTGGCTTTCCGCGGCGAGTCTTCTGCCACCCGAGTTTATGGGTCTTCTTCACGCATTGCTTGATCAAGTCCATGACCGCCCTCTGCTCCGCGATCACGTACTGAATGTGCCGCTTGCGCCGACGCCCTGGACCGTCGCCAGAAAAAACATGGAGTCCTGCGCCGGTGTCAGCCATCCAGGGCTGCAGGCTGAGCGCCTCCTGGACAGTCAGACCATACGCGACCTGCGCAAGCAGGATCAGACCGAACCGCTCGTCCAAGGCAAATGCTTGTCCGATTTTCCGCTCGACGTTGATGCCGTTACTGCTCCACGCCTTTGAGCCCCCCCCAAGTGAGGACACCACCAGAAGTTCGGCCTCCAATTCGGGGAGATATGCGGCGAGGGGTTTGACCAAATGTGGCCTATTGATCCACCGCGAGAACTTGCGCAAGATTGAGAGGTCCGTTTCCATTGTTTTGACCTGCTTCTTCTGCTCAAAATACCAGTGCCGCACCAAGGACCGTACATGTGAGTCTTTGAGGTTGTGGGGGAGCGGTTTCATGCCAAGCTCTACCCATAGAGTCTCAAATGATTTCCTAAGCGATGCACGCGTAAGATCGCGCGTGCGTTCTGCCGCCTCGCGGCCGTCGACGCGCTTTGCTGCATATCGATTGAGCCACTTGTCCAGTTCCAACTTCCAGCCCGTCTCATGTTCGCCGCCACTGCGATGGTGCTCTGCTGCGTCGGGGTCAAGCTCAACAATTGTGGCCATGCTGATGGTCTCCACAGAGAAACGCCGGCCCACCCCGAACGAACCGGAGTGGACGACGCACAACGAATTGGCGATGCCATATGCACATGGCGCATGGCTTACGCCGCCTCGCCGCCTCTGCCCTGCCTCGCGTCAGGAACAGCTTTAACCCGTGGCTCAGTTGGGTTCGGGCCGCAGCGTGCCCGCAAAACGGGGTGGACTTCGACCGTGAGCGCGGTCGCTTTTGAGAATATGTTTCCGAGGGCATGAAACATGTCCGGTGTCTGCCACACGGCCCGGACCTCACGGTTACCGGGTTGCGTCGCCGAAGCGAGGCGCCGCCATCCTTTTGATGGGAGGTGACAAGCCCACGCGCATCCGATTGCAGCCTCGGTAAAGGTAGCGCGCGTACCAAAGTTGAAGTCCCTTCTCCGCAAAACTCGCGAGCAGGGGGCCCCTCCGCGTATCAATCGCTTGGCGATGAGTCCGCGGCCCGTCCAGGACGGCAAAGGTCACTTCGTGCGGGGGGATCAGAGCGGAAACTTGACGTGACTGGTGCCGAGAACGTGACGACATCGTCACTGGCACCAAGCCTGGCAAGGCTTTCGCCCCGCCATAAGCTAAAAACAGAAATCCGCTACTTTCTGAAGACGCCAAGCGGCGCCTTAAGTACTGCAATTCATCGAGGTCTGGTGCTTCATCGACCTCTATCGGGGGGTGCCTTCACGCGAGAGTTCAGGCTTGCCGCAGTGGCGGCTGCAATTATTGAACCACAACGCAGGCATCCGATCAAGTGGGCCATTTGAATAATTTTGGCATTCTTAACAATGAACAAACGAAGCAATCGGCCGAGATTCGATTTCGACGAGGTGCGCGACCTGCTCGACGAGCTTGATCGGGTCATCAGGCTGGTTACAAGGATACGCCATCGCGACAGAAAATTAACTCGTCGCCTCGAAACATGGCTAAACGTTCCCCGAAGACAATCAATGAAAAATCACGAGTCCTTTTTGGGTCGAATGAGAGCTCGGATTGCCTGTCAACACTGCGTCTTATCCAAAACCAGGCGATCACTGTTCCAGCATCCGACGCAAGCTATCGCCGGCAAGACACACGCACCACGCTACCTTCGCTGATCGGCACCTGGCGATCCTCATCACGCAAAGCTGGCCCGCGCTCTGAGGGGGGCGAACCGGGCTCCGGTTCGGCATCCGCGAACCGCTGCGTCGATACTGTCGGCGATGCCGGGGACTCTTCCCTGGCATATTTGGCCAGCAACTACCAGTTCTCCCCGATGTCCGCCCCTAGGCGATTCAACTGCAGCGCAATTGATTGTTCGCGCCTGAGAAAAGCCGCTGTGTCAGGAATATGCCTCATCGCTGCGGGACTTTCCAAGCAAGGGATTCGGGACGATCGACTGCTTCCGCCACCAGACTTAAACGCAAATTCGGGCTGCCCCTTTTCTCCAGATCTTCAGCAGCACATGTTCCCGATGCACATCACGAAAAGACAACCTCCTCCGCCGGAACTGGCGCATTGCGGCGCCGCCCCGCTGGGCAACCGCATGTGTTGCCGCCGGCCAGCAGTAAGCGCCGACCAGGCACTCCAGTGCAGATGTTCCAGGCCATCAAACCACGTGGGCCGTGCTGGGAGATATGTGGTAGCAATCTGCTGCTGCGTGGCACAACAAAGGTCACACGGGAGAGATCTGGTAGATTTCTCCACGATTGCTCGCCTTGAG
This sequence comes from Paraburkholderia sp. J7, assembly GCF_905220155.1. NCBI lineage: Bacteria > Pseudomonadati > Pseudomonadota > Betaproteobacteria > Burkholderiales > Burkholderiaceae > Paraburkholderia > Paraburkholderia sp. J7. The sequence continues at coordinate 18,566 of NZ_CAJMYZ010000041.1, forward strand.
CCATTTACGCGGCCTGAAGTGGAAGACGAAGCCTCCACGATCAAGTCATGGGTAATCCACGCGTTCAAACGCGTACCCGTGGCGATAGAACGACTGGACTGGCGGGCGTCCAATACGTGAAAAACGGCTGTGTCAGGGAGAGGGTGGATCGACGCAAGCCTTTACTGTCAGGGACTGCGAGGTAGTCCGGTAGTTCCGCCGCGACGCTTATGCGCAAATTCGCGCCTGCGCCGATCCTAACCTTAGAGCACGCAACACGCATCCACCGACGCGCGCGAACCTGCGAACGGCAGTCTGGTACTGATGAATGAAGATTGAGGCACCGGACTGCGGAATGTCGCCACTCTCTGGCACGCAATAAAGAGCCGCACCACGAAAGGTAAAAAACTGAACGAACTCGTCCGACATGAGGTCGAGGTAGAAGTGCGCCATGTGTGTGAGATCTTATGCAGCGATCTCTCTGGTTCTGTGGCCGACGCGAATGTATGGGAGATAACTGGTAGGCGTTGTCACGAAGTCACCCGCAGACGCGATACCACTCACATCAATCTCGGTGGCATCGGGCATAAGAGACGATCAATTCTTCAGAAAGAAGTCTCGTGCCGATAATTCTCACGTTCAGCGTTACGTCCGGATTAGAGGCGGAGAGCGACCAAAAACATCGCCACTGCAATTTGTTTCATGCAGTTGTACAAGCGATGGGGAAACGCTGAGGACTCCGTGTAGGCGGCGGATTCAACCGGTCGATGCAACACCTAGAATCTGCGTGAGCAGCGGAGGTGATGCAAATGAAGCAGCGACCGAGAAATTATTACTCCGAGACCCAGAAAGCGCTGATGTGGGACCGATGGCGCAAGGGCGAAACGATCCATCAGATTGCAAAACTGTTTGATCGGGGCCACTCTTCGATCCAGCGGATACTCGCGGAGAACGGCGGCATCGAGCCACCGCAAAGACGCCGTGCGCCGCAGACCTTGACGCTTGCGGAGCGCGAGGAGATTTCCCGCTCTCTGGTGTCCGGATTATCGATCCGGTCGATAGCCACCAGGCTGGGACGCGCTCCTTCCACTATAAGCCGCGAATTGCACCGCAACGGAGGCAGTCAAGGTTATCGAGCAAATCAAGCGGATGCGCTCGCCTGGAATCGGGCACGTCGCCCGAAGGTTTGCAAATTGGTGCAAAACCAGACGCTGGCACGAGTTGTCGCTGCAAAGCTGAAGCTGCAGTAGTCCCCTGAGCAGATTACTGGTTGGCTCAGACATGCTTATGCGGTCAACAAGGACTATCTGGTGTCGCACGAGACAATCTATCGGAGCCTCTATATTCAATCTCGTGGTGCCCTGAAAAAGGAATTGCTTGAGCACTTGCGACGCTCTCGAACCATGCGCCGGTCCCGTCATCACACACTGAAAACAGAGGGCCGCACGAACATTCACGACGCCGTGTCGATCAGTGAACGCCCCGCTACGGCGGAGGATCGCGCAATACCCGGGCACTGGGAAGGTGACTTGCTGTATGGCAACGCGACCAAGCAGATTGCAACTCTCGTCGAACGTCAAAGTCGATTCGTGATGCTGGTAATAGTGGCCAGCAAGGATTCTGAGGCTGTGGTTGACGCGCTGATACGACACGCCAGCAAGTTACCTCGGGAACTATATAAATCGCTGACCTGGGACAGGGGGTCGGAAATGGCCGACCACAACCGCTTTACCGTCGCTACCGACATTGAGGTCTATTTCTGCGATCCGCAACACCCCTGGCAACGCGGTTCGAACGAAAACACGAATGGGCTTCTGAGGCAATACTTCCCTAAGGGCACCGATCTCTCCGTCTACTCGCAGGCCAGACTGGATTCCGTAGCCAGGCGGCTCAACGAACGTCTCCAGAAAACACTAAACTTCGATACGCCAGCTGAGCGATTTAACCAAATCGTTGCATCGACCGGTTGAATCCGCCGCTAACGAAGGTCACTGCCACTAGCAGACAGTTCCAAAATCAAATGCCACGTCCAGCGCAGTCCCGGACGTAGCAAGCGGTCCTACCCGTCGCGCTCGCAGACGTCAGGCCTTTACCGCAATGTCGTCAGCGATGTCACCAGCCTTGGTGCCTGCGGGAATCCGACTCGCGAGCCAGTCGCCAATTTCGCTCTCGCGCCACCCGACTGCCCGGGCTCCGAGGCGCACTGGCGCGGGAAATTCGCCGCGTTTGACCCAGGCATAGATCGTCGTCTTCCTGACGCCGACCATTACCATCACATCATGAAGGCGCAAGATTTTTTTTTCGGACATGTGGTTTTCTCCCGTTTCACTTCGCCCAAGGCATCAATCAACCTAACACGCCGCTCGGCGCGCTATTTCCCCGCGCTCCATCCAGCAAGCATGTCCTTCGGAATGCCGCCAGCCCCGAGAGACAACCTGCTTATAGACTTCGTGCGCTCACTTCCTGAGACACTCTCACTCACCACAACAGGAACCCGCGCTGCCACGGGTTCAGTCGCAGCCTGCCGGCGCCTCGCACCCTCATGTGCCAGCTGTCTGAAGCGCGCGGCACGGGCGCGTGGCGTGCCGCATTGAAGCAGTACCTCATAAAGTCGAGGAAATTCCTCACGACGTATCACCAGCCTGATGTCGAATCCACGGCGATCTGGACGGCCCTCGTGTGCGTTGTCAGCACCTCCAGAAACGCCGGTCACAGCCAATGCCGCGAGTTGCGCGCCGTCCTCCCCGAGACGCTTGAGCAAGCCCGCGCGCTCACGCGAATCCCGAATCGCCGCCAGCAACGAGACGAGCTCGCTGTAAGCAACGCCGCGAATCACTACAGTGAAAATCAGGCGGTCGTCCATTCGCTCACCAACCGCCCTGCTCGCCAAAGAGCACAAAACCCACGACGTTCCTGTACCGGGGATCCTCGAGCTCAACGACACGGTTGCGCGGAAAAACCTCTGCGAGGGCCTGACGGTACAGATGTCCTCCACCGCCGGCCAGAAGGAAGGTCAGATCCTGCGTTCCCCCAAGGCGCGCCTGCATCGCACGCACCGTTTCCAGCGCCGCCTGATCCGCAAGCTTCTGGTGGGGACGCAGATCGACGGGCGCACCATACACCCGCAACGGTTCGCCGGTGCGCAGGGCTTGCTCGATCAGGTTTAGTTGCTCGAACGGTTCTCCCATTTGCGCGGAAAGACCTTCAGCGACCGAGCGGTAGATGTGGCTGGCTCCGCCGGGCCGCCCGCCACTGCGGTCAAAATCGATAATCAGGTCGCGGCTGACCACCCAATCGGTCGTGAAGCTGCCCACGTCTATGAGCAGGCTGAGTTCTCCCGCGAGGTTCCCCTGACCCGCAGCTTGTAGCGTGATCATGGCACCTACAGGCTGTGGGATCACGTGCACTTCACCGATCGTGACCTGTCCGCGCTCCCACGAAATGGTGTGCCGAAGATAGTTATCGATCTCGGCCTTATACCGTTGGAAGGTATGCACCGGAAGGCCGGCGACCAGTACATCAATGTGATCGAGACCAGTCGACGCCACCGCGGCATGGATCAACGCGCGATATTCTGGACGCTGAGGAAAATCACTGCTTTCGTTCCAGTCACCCTGGCGCCGGACTATGGTTGCATGCTCAGACACATCCACGTCAAATTTCGCCCCGTCCACCTCGACCGTCACAATGGACGCGCTCATGCGAGTGTTGCGGGCGGTCCTGGCAAATTCACTCTCCGTGTGCCGGCTTGCAAGAGACCGAAACGCCCTCATGACGAGTTCATCGCTTTTGTTGTCCCGGTAGGACAGCTTTGTGTAGCCGTGGCCGACATCCAGGCCAAGAACAGTACGCCCCATTCGTTTCACTCCTTGTGTGTAGAAATTTTCGCAATCGGAAGGGTGATCCGGATCGGACAACCGGTACACCCAGCCCTCCTCCCCCGCAGGGGAACCAGCCACAGCAAAAAGCAAAAGCAAAAGCAGGACAGCAAAGACAGAGAGATTCCCGCGGAACGCGGTTGGTCGCCCGCAGGCGACCAGTTGTGCGCGAGCCGGCGCACAGCGGCAAAACATTGCGGGGGACCATGGAACGTGGTCTTGACACGGGCGGCCACAATGCGCGGCCGCCGTTTGCGGAATCACTGCATTTCGGACAGTTGGTGAGATGCGTCACCTGACGCCCAAACTGGCGCCGGTTAGCTGGCTTTCTGAATGAATTGCGGCAGGCCTGGAATCGATGTCACGATCCAGGCATTGACAGGCACGCTGGCGCGTGCCTTTGGGTGGCTACCAGCGCGCGTGAGCCTACCACCCCACAACACGACTGACAGTTCATAAATTAAACGTGGTGCCAAGAATGGCACAAAAAATCTCTGCCGTTTGAGCGGCGTGCATAGATGCTATTGCAAACGCGCTCAAATCACCACGGATTTTTTTCCGGCATTTATGCCAGCAATAGCGTCCGGGATTTCTCACCGGACGCTATTGAACTTCCCCGAACGCCAACGTACGGCAATTGACGGTACCGACTCAGTTGCGAGGTTCCAGTTGCACCGTGTCGTTTTTGCAACGGCTCCGGTTGCGGAGTTGATTAACACGCTCGATGCGACCGGCCACCACTATTCGCGAAGGTTTAACCTGAAAAAGCGACTCGTCTATCGCAGTGTCGAGGAACCAGCTCAATTTGCAGCGACCGAGCCACTCGGTCAGATCCAGGCGACCGTTAGACCTCGCCAGTTCCCTCGCGCGTTGCGCAGCCCTGCTAACTTCACGCGACAGGCCACCGACGTCGTCTCCGACGGACGCTCCTGCTGCGTGCCGCACGGACCTGATGGCAGTCAGTGCATCGTCGGGCAGATGAACCACGACCATTTCAACAATCCCGCGCCGAATGGCAGGCTCGCGCAGCTTCGCCTTAAGCAGACATTCATGTTCAACCCATCCCTGCTCTGAGGCCCAGACCCACACCTGGCGAATGCGTCTGATCAGCGTTTCCGTACGCACAGTCCCGATGCGTGGAACAGTTAAGCACGCGTTTCGAAACGCCTTGCAGTCCACCTCCTGCAACGCTGATGCAAGTGGATTTCCCATCCGCATCAGCACCTCCACAATGAGCCGCGTATCCCGTTCGTGCCCTTTGCGCAACGATTCGTCGCTATGACGGTGGCATTCTCCAAATTCCGTTACTACCCAGACAAGCGTCAGCGGACTCGGTACAGGCACGCGCACGCGCCTCATGCCAAGCCAGCTATCGTAAGCTGCGTGCCAGTCGCATCCGTAACTGATCTCCCTGCCCGATTTGGCGTCGACGACCGCAAACCGGTATTGACCTCGCGGTCCAGCGCGAACAATCATGCCGCACATATGATATGGATTCCGAATTATATTCATATCTGATAGTACACCAGTACCGGGCGAAAGTGCCCAAGCTCAATGCTCACGAGTTGAACTGCAGCCATGAAATCGAATCCGAGCGACATCAAGGTAGCCACACGCTCCTGAGCGAATCCATGCCGAAGGCCGTGTGCCCCGTCAGATGAGCCGAAAACGTTCCAGCTCGCTTCAGAAAAGCTCTGACTGAAAGCCTGCCCGCCCCCGATTCCATAAAGCGATTCATGGTGTACACCCCGGTCCGTTATCTTCACTACCTCCGGGAGGCGGTACGTCTCAAGTGCTTCGGCCAGCGGCCGCGCAAGCGCAACCGGTCGACGCAAGCCGCCCTTGCCGGTTGTGACCATCCTCACGTAATCATCGCGTCCAAGAAACATCGTTTCGGGCCATGTCCGGTGGGGCGACGGCTCGAGTTCATCATCTCGCCTCAGCTCGAGCAGTTCAGCTGCGCGCAATCCCGCGTTAAATGCGATCAGAGTGGACAGCGCGTTCCAGTGACGTTGATGGCGGGCAATCCTCCGGACTTTTTCCCAAGCGATACCACGACCGCGCCGGATGGTTTCTATCAGACTCGGGACGTGCTCAAACCGCACGCCAAGCACGCGACCGAGGCTGAGGCGCGTCGCATCGAGGTCCGATTGCCCATGAGTTTCCGCGTATTCATGGAGGAACTCCATCACCTCGTCCTTCAGGTAAGGCCCGTCCAGGCAGAGACCGTTATCCATCCGCCAGGCCATAAAGCGCTTTTCAGCCTGCGCTGTGATGCGCCCGGTACCTACGGACGTAATCACAGTGCCTCGGTGCTCACCGAGTTCGGACTTTGCCACGCCATGGAGCGTTATCGATTCACGAATTCTGGAAAACGTTCGTTCACGGCTCATTTGAATACCTCCGCATCGCGTCGGCCAAACCCCAGATAGCCAGCCTCCGCGTCAGGGTAGACACCGCAAACCGGCGCCCGGCCCTCCGCTCGATAAGCCGCGAGAGTCGTTGGTAGGTAAATCGCGAAGGATTCTCAGCACGCGCACGCCGGACGACAAAGGCCTCCACGACTGGCCGGTACTGATCCAGTGCAGAACGCCGCATCCGACGCCGTTGCCCTACGCTTTGATCCGCCGTGATTGGAGCGCCGCCATTGTTGGCGTCACCGATGCTGGCACCCGTTGAAGAATGCCTTTTCATTCGCGCCGGAACGTAGTGCTGGTTGAGTGCGGCAACAAGTTCGTCGATGGTCCTTCGTTTCATTTCTACTTCTCCTTGGGGAAAAAAGCGAAATCAAACGGGGAATCGAATCGCCGTCGTGCGATAAGCTCGCTACGAGTCCTTGACAGGGAGAAGCTTCCGTGTCGAGCGATGCGAGCGAAGTCTAAGTGAGGCCTTGCGCCAAGGTCGTTTCGTTCGTGCCCGGTAAATGCACTTCACGTTCAGCGCGTGAAAACCGTTCGGTTTCCCGGCTAATTGCAGATCAAGCAGGTCTCGCCGGCGCGCACGTCGGAGGATCCGAGGAGCAACGGGAATAATCGTGTGGGCGATCGATTCGCTAGTGACTTTACAGCGCAGTGCCGACGTCGTCGCCAAATCACCGCATCAGCGCGTGGTCGAATGAAGAAACGAGATCACCTGCCCACGATAGACTCAAACGCGAGCGGAACTTCCCGCCACCACGCGGTTGCAATTGATGAAGTCTTGCGAGCTGCCGCCCTTGCCCGTACATGCCCGGAAAGGGGGAGTGAAGTACCACGAAAAATTGACACGCTCCGACGTCTCGTCGGGCGAAATTGATGCTGCCTACAGATTCGGCCTTCTCCTAGGACAACTGCGTCTGGAGCAAGGTTTTACAGGCGTTGCGAAGTTATGCCGCAGCGGCGGCCCAGCCACACCATTCTATAGGGGCGGCTCGCGCCACGCAAGCGCGATCTGGCACCGTCGTCGCTCGCTCTGGTGGCGCACCTCGACATGGATGCGTTTGAGCGCCCGCATCGCGTGATGTACCCATCACACCCCGCAATTCGATCATCGACCACACGGATGAGCAGGCTCCATGCGCTCGCCGGTGAAGAACTTCTTCCGGGTGCCTATCCAGTCGTGCTGCCACAGCCGACCCGATGTTCGCACTGACGTACCGGCCTGTTCATTCGTGCAACCAATGGGCGTCCGGGCCGCGACGCATCAAGATTCCGGTTACATCTTACTGATGGCGTGTTACGCGGTCTGCGCCCTTTTCCTTCCACACGCTCCCTGTACCCGGGTCGTTCGCCAGGCGTGACTTGCGCTCCGCGAATCCCGTGAGAAGCTGAATCGGTCGCCAACGCCAATCGTGGAAATGCGGGACAGGCCAGCCGCCGCTCTCGGCAGGCACGGGTTCGTTTTCGTCAGATAGCGCAGGCGGCACGAAATGGGCAGACACAACCGTCGTTTAAATTTGGAGTACGTAACAATGACCAAGAAAAGCAGACTCTGCGAAATCGTCGTCGATGAGGCGCGTGGTTTTTTACTCGACGTCTTCGATCCTCTCATCAGACTCGCCAGATGGATTCGCCGTCGCGACAGGAAGTGAACGCGCCGGACGCCCGAATCAAAAGACAACGCCTTCCGGAGACAACTGATGAAAATTCGCCGGTTTACTTTCAAACCGAACGAGAAATCCGTGACTCGCATCTCGAGTCGACGGATGACGGTCTACATACCCGACGAAGTCCCCGTCGAGGTTATCCAGCTCTGGCTCGCGCGCCTGACGCTTCCCATGAAAGGGCGGCTGTCGACGCTGCGCCGCGTCCGCAAGCGTGAAACGCGAAGAAAGCGCGTACCGGTTTGCCGGTTGAAACGGCGCCGCATCCGGCACAAGCGCATCCACGTTCCGGTTCGCTTCTGGCGACACGCGGCCGCCCGCTAAGCCTGCCCCCTGGCGTTCCCATTGCTCGCAGTCGACATGCATTGCGCGGGACTGGGCACACACTGAAATGGAATGCCCCGGACGGAAACCTTCCTGCCGCCCGGAACACTTCTCCTGGAACTTGACATGAAAATCGTACGCTTCGCATTACTCACCATTATCCGTGCCGTCGTTGTTTTCCTGTGTTTCGCTTTCATGAGTCACAAATGGCGAACGCTATTTCAGCATGGTTCCGCTCGATCAGTGCAAGCATCACGCTGGACTCGGTAGCAGCGACGTGTATTCGCTAGCTGGATACGTTGAAGTCACCGAAAGCGCGGTTCAAGGTCCAACAAATTCCCGATTCAGTCGGTGCGTATACGTCCGTTCGCCGTTTTTGAAGGTGCGTTGGCGGCACCGACTTGCATCCGCCCAATCGCATGAGAACCTGGTCCTGTCCTTGTGCTGCACAGCAAACTGCAATAACAGGACCTAACGAGCACATCCCAGCCAACACATTCATGAGGTCTCTATGGACCATTCGGCCACCCAGAAACCGTTTCCCAATCGTAAATTGGAGCTCGTTGTCGAAGGCTCCCGCGCCTGGATTCCCCTGCAACACAAGATCAGCCGGTCCCCATCTAAAGCCAACACAGCGGTTCAAGTCATTCGTGAAGTCGAGCCGGCGGCTGCGTCCGCCCAGAAGACCGTGAGTGAACCCGCTAATACCAAGACCGTCTCTGCGACGTCAGCGCCCCCTACCATACCGGTGAGCCAGTCGACGGAACCCCACCCTTCTGCGCGTCCCGCATCACCCGAAGCAGCAAGGACAGAGGCGATTCCGTACGATTGCAGTGACTTGGTGCGCCCGCCCCGACGCACATTCCAGCACATCGCAGGAATGGACGACATCAAACGCCGTCTGCGGCGTTCGGGGGAGGATATCCTTGCCGGTGTGGAATACGAGCCACGCAATGGCATCTTGCTCCATGGTGAAAGCGGATGTGGAAAGACGTTGCTGGCTGAGGCGCTCGCAGCTGAGCTGGGCATCCCGCTCCTTTCAGTTGCCTTTGGCGACATGGCCTCAAAGTGGATCAACGAGACGTCCGAAAAACTGCGAGGTCTTTTTCGTACCGCGCGTCGCTGCGCCCCCTGCTTACTCTTGATCGATGAGGTCGACTCGTTTCTCAAGCCTCGCGATGGCTCCGGCACAACGCACTCGCTCGATCGCGACGTTGTCAACACTCTGCTTAAGGAGATTGTCGAAATCCGCCACGCCCGGGGAGTTGTACTAGTCGCCGCCACAAATTACTTAGAACAACTAGACAGTTCGGCGATCCGATCGGGGCGCTTCGATTTCCACATCGAAGTTCCAGCTCCCGACTTTGAGGCGCGCCGCAAGCTAATCTGGGCACCTATCGTCCAGCGCTTCGGCCGCGCAGCCATCGATATGCATGTCGTCGATGAGCTCGCGCGCCGCTGGGAAGGCTTTAGCGCAGCACGCCTTGCTGCCCTCGCCCCGCAGTTGAGTGACATGAAGCGCGATTTCGAATTCGATGGCCCTGTCACCTTCGACCTTGCAACGCGGGCGATGCGCCTCATCCAGGGCCAGCGCAGCACACTCCCGACACACGTGGTGCCGCTTGCGGATCTCGTCATGCCCGAATCATCGCGCAGAATGCTGACCGGGCTTGCCGACCGTCTCAGCAATATTTATGACTTCATCGTGATGGGCGGTACGCTGCCACGCGGGATCCTGTTATACGGTCCTCCCGGCACGGGCAAGACTATGGCGGCAATGTCGCTCGCGGACAATGCCCGCTTCACTTTCCTCCCGACGACCGGCACCGACCTGATCGCCCGCCCCGATGAGTGGGAGAAATTAGTACGCCAGGCGAAGGACCTACGCCCGTCGATCGTTTTCATCGACGAGGCCGATTCGATCCTGGCCGACCGTCGTCACTCTAATGTTTCCGCGCTCACCAACCGGATTCTCGCCACGATCGACGGGACTGGTGGAAGGGTGCAGGACGTCATCTACATCGCGGCGACCAATCATCCAGATGTGCTTGACCCGGCCGTGCTCCGAGGCGGACGCTTTTCGATGCAGATCCGTTTCGATGTACCCGACGCGGCAGACATGCTCGCATGGGTGGAGTCCACGCTGGACGAACGGCAGATGAAACTGGACTTCGTGCTCCAAGGCGGTACTGCGGAGCTTGCTGCGGCGTTGCTGGCTGGACGCCCCATCGCCGATGCGCAGGCACTCATCGACGAGGCCATCAACTTGTGTGCGATGCGATTCCTCGACGATCGGGAGGAAGATCAAGACGGGCCCTTTCTGCGCCGAACAGATATGCAAGACGCCGCCCGGACCCTCCAAATCGATTCCAGGGAGTTGCAGTCCTAAGCCGGCTTGCTCTCTGCGACACGGGCGACCATGGTTTCACCCCTCGCGCCGAGCAGTGGGATGGGGCGTACTGCGACCGAAGCTCCCTGACACTTCGGAATAGGCACGGCGTCGCCTGGCCGTCCAACCATCAGCTAGCAAACTTGATGAGCCCTTCGCCCGCACAAAGAAGATCAAGAGAAGGGGCATACAAATGGTCCAAGCCCCTCCCCGCACCGCTTTACTTGCCGCCGACGGCCCTCACGCACCGCGGAATCGGGCCGACATAACGTTGGAGGCTCCGCCATTGCCGAAGATTAAGGGCGATGCGGGTTGCCTCGAGGCTTTCAAACAACGCTTTGCACTCCTCGACATTAGCAGCGGTAACTGCGCTGAGCCGTGCGCGTAGCTCATCCCAAGCCGTCAACGGTCGTTCACGTCCAGGCGACACCCATGCCGCCGTCCTACCCTTGGGAGCGCGGCTTACACCTGCCGCGCGTTTCTTGTATCCGCTCATCTTTGAAGCGCTCCTTTTGGGGGGCTGCCAACGCCGCAACCCGAACCGAATGTGGCCAATTCCCGTGCGTACCCGCACCAGGTCCGGGGACAAGGCCTGCCCCTCGTTTCTATAAAATCAATGCGCGCAGACGAGCAGACGAGGCGTGTGACCGAACGGATGCGGTTGCGGATTAATGGATCGCGATCTTCGCAGACTTAATTAGTTAACCTTATCAACTGCGTTCAGCGAAATGAAGCGCCGACGACGCAATTGCCAATACTTTAGTGATGCGAATGAATTTGCGTTACTCCGAGATTCGGAGCGAATTGAAACTGTGGAGCGGCTACAGTTCAAATGCGCGCATGCGCTATTGCAATGGCGGACTCGTAGAATCAGGAATGGGAAACGGCGAATGGCGTCTGCCTCGACGTCGGTCGAGTGGCCACATACTTTTATGTGGCCTAGCGTTTCACTACTTGCGGCTCATCACGGAAAGACGCCCGGTACAGTCAGTGACCTAACCAAAGAACCCGATGCGGATGGCCAGACAAAATTGAGATGCGCATGGGAAACTGCGCAGATGCCACTACCACTGGACATCGGCGGACAAATTCCTAACCCCGCTACGGAGCTTCACGCATAGCGCGCAAGAACTGGCCGGATTGCAACGATTCAAGATGATGCCGCAGTGGCGGCGTGGTTTATATGGTACCACGTTCGGGGCGCCTGATGATGGCTCTTTATAGGTGACCTTGCTGCACGTAAGCGCTGCGCTAGCGCGTAAATCGACTGCACCCACCCCGCAAGGAAGCCTAAGGCCTGTGGGGCCTTGTGCTGCTCGCGCGTACTGCGTTTGAGCGGCTGCAAAACGGCGCGGCAGACGGGTTTCTGGCCAATCCCTCTTCCCGGATCGTCAAGATGCCGAGTTTCCCCATTAGAGCGGGACATCGAAGCTCGTTATTGGGAAAGTGAAAGCGTCGAACAGGGAGGTACTCGTCGCTGCCGATCGAAAGCAAATGCGGGATATGTCCGACTGATTGATCGAGGAAGGCACCGCAGTGGTGAACGAGCACGACCTCGTGCGGCCTGACGGTCGCTTGAATTTCCGTTTTGCGAAAGTCGTAGTGCCTTGACGAGACCGGTTGTTCCATCTCCCATCCGCACGCGGTCACGCGAAGCCCGTAACAGTTCCGTATGAAGCTTCGTCAATGGAGTTGGAGTCTGTGAGCACGAAGGTGGGGGACCAGTGGGTACGACCAACACGTGTGAACTTTTGATAAGCGTCGCTCATTCGACCGAGCCAAACGTGCTGAAAAGGTCGACGCACACGAAAGCCTCCGCGTAGTCGACAGCGCAGATTCTCAACAGCGTCACATTTTGGCTCGAACGCAGCGACAATGATCAACCCGCTGGAACGTTGCGTTGTTCCGCCTAGACAGAGGACTATGCGCATAGCGATGCCGTCGAATTCTGCAAGAGCATCAAAGATCTTGCAGCCATCGTAGAGCAATCGATGAAGCTTGATCCGCCCACGCGGACATCTACACTTTCAGCAGCCACCTTCGCGGTCGTATTAAGACGCTACTCCTGAGCACAACGGCGTCTGCAAGGCGAGGACATAAAGCCCACGAGCAGTTGAAGCGCGAACGGCATTCTTGTCCATGGCATCGGTCGAACGGAAGCAGGTCGTAGTTGGGCAACTGAACGCGCACGACGCTGGTCTCGACGAGCGATCTGTCGAACGCCAACTCGTCGATGTGCCGCAATGAAGCCGCGCTCCGCCGCCTGCGCGACGTACTGTTTGGGCGTTGTTTCGCTAGTTGATCCGGGTGCGCCGCAAGCCTTCTTCGCAAGGAGCGACTGAAGTAGTCGCCGATCGTTGAACTACGCCAACCAACTGACGTTGTCCTCGGCCTGGCCGAACGCACTGCCGAGGAGCGATTGTCAGTTCCCCGAGGAATCGGGTCGGTTACTGGTCTAGAGGGCTCGCTCGAATGCTGTTCGGTCAATTCGCACGAAACTCTGCGGTTAATACGACTGCTCGCATCCTCGTGGCCATACGAGTAACAAAACTACGCATTACGTAGCGTTTGATACGACTATTGATTACGCAGTGGGCAGAAGGGGAAACCAGCAGTTGTTTCGGCGAATTTAACCTCCGCGCCTATAGTTTTCCGTGAAACATTCACCCGAAATTCGCCCGAATCTCCCGTCGCATAACGGTTTGCTCTGATTTGACTATCTTTCATTGATGTTTCACGCGTGCGGCTGCCGCGAAACACAAACGGAGATCATCCCGCGTAACAAAGCACAACCTTCTCAAGTGACCGAGGGCCTACGCTTTCGTCGCTCTCTAAGCCCCCGTATAGCCGAGCGGATCCAGCCGCGGTCTTTCCTTCGTTCTTCAATGTATCGCGCGGCGCGCGGGTGGGGACTCAGGCAGCTTGTACCCGGGCGCTCCATTGCTTCGCACAGTTGGTTGCTCTCTTTGTTTAAATTAGGGACAAAACATGCACGATTGTGAATGTTGGAATTGCGGTCAGCCGGGCGGAAGGCGGTGCGTCGTTATCGTAAGTGCTAGCGGAAATGGCGTATCGTCCCTTTGGCTCGTCCAGCAGCGTGGCCCGAACTGATCGCTGCCCGCGCAACGCATCGCCACCTCTGAGGCTGGCGCAACGGGGAGGTCGCTGAATGCGAATGCTGCTGCGCTCGGCTCAATCGATCTCGGCCCGGAAGCGTGGTACGTCGACGTGCGGCTCATCGAGCTTAGCCCGCAGGGTATCTATGCGCCCGTGGAACACAGGTGCGACATCATGCAGGAATTACATGGAGGGAAGCGAGTGGCTCAATCGCCGTGCGGGCTTCCACCGCTACTATCTGAAGGAACCGGAACACTTCCTTTGATTCTGCGTATATGTCCAGCGTAAAACCGCGGCCGGCGTGAGCGCTGACGAAAGCAAACACTACCCCGCGACTTCGGCCATGCTGCTGCAGGACTAGGTGATGACGCCAAAACACAGTGCCGCTCTTCGCGCTCGCGCCCAATTGCCCTCCGGGTCCCTGCTGACTCCCAGCGATATCCCGGTCTCGAGCTGCCTCGCCTTTTCGAAAGACCGACTGGCCGTCCGCCCTCTGGCCGACAACTGGTGGCTAGCGGTCGCGTTCGAGTCGGCGCCGTAAGAGCACCAGATCACCATGAAGAGGGCTCACCTCGGAATGCTTTTCAGAGCGCGCGATTGATCCATTGTGCAAAGTGGGCCAACCGTAGGTCCAAATTCGACGTCTCCTAGTGCGATCGCACCGCGCTCGTCCATCGCAGTGTCTGAGACGACTTGCGAGAAGGACACGCGTTGGGGCGAGGACGGTAGCCATGCAGAGAAAGGCGTCACGGCGGGAGCCGTCAACGACGTCCGCGCTGCCCCGACTCGCCGAAAGGTGAAAGCGTCCCCGGGTACATTGAGCGCGCTCTGTTGCGCGTGGTGGCTCGGCACGCTCTCTGCCACATGTTGGTTTCGGATACCATCGCGCCCGAGATGCCGCGCGAGATCGTTCAGTAGTCGAGAGAGGTCACGCGTTCCCTCAACACTACCGCCATCTACACGCGCGCCAAGCGCAAACGCCGCATCGACGAAGTCGCAAAGCAGCGGCAGCGATGCCTTTCCCCTTCGGCGACCTTGACTCGTACCGTTACGGTCCGGCAATCATGCACATAGATCGTGCGGCCGGGTCTTACCTAGCAGGGGAGAATCACATCGAGGCCGAAAAGAAGCGCGGGCAATGCTCGCTTTGGAACCGGGGCAAAGAAGTCCACGGAGACATCAAGCAATAATTGAGGGAGTTGGGTAGATGCTGGTATCAACCGCTATTGAGCCACGTAGTGGCACGTTGGGCAGCTTGCCCAAGATCATTGAGCGCATATTGTAGGGCCAAATATGAAGATGCTAATAGCCGCAGTGATTTCGAAGGGCCGTGCCAATCGCTGTCTAGGGTAGGGACTGCTGATTGCTGCAAACCATTCGAGCGGCTTCAGTAGCACTTTCCGCCCATCGTCCAAGAGTCGGAATGTCTCGCCGGAACAGCGAGACTCCCGCGCGTCGGACTGTTCAATTTCTGGCAGATCACCCCCAAACACCTTGTCGCCCCAAAACCCTCGGCGATTCAATGTGAAGCCCGCGCCAAGCAGTTCTCCACGCGTGAGTGTTCGGATCCGAACACCGTGCCGCACGCAAGCGTTCAGCCGATTGACGAGGAGCAAAACTCCGAACACCGCAGCTCATCACGAAAAAAAGTGTTCGGATCCGAACACTCACACGATCGCAATAAAATTGGCGGCGCAATAAAAAAGCCCCGCGAACTGCGAGGCTTTTTCTCTTAGTATGACGGGCCTATTCTGGTTGAACCGAGAACATCTTCGCGACGGCCTCCCTAAGTGCCCGCTCCTGCTCCTCGGAAATTACCCCGGCCTTGAATTTGAAGGTCAGACCCGACACATCTTTCGTGATGCTGCCCGCCTGAACGTTCCCGGAGAAAATTTTGAGTATGCTCCGTCCCGCCGCATCATGAGTCGACACACCGCGAGTCGCTGCAGCAAGAATCGCAGGAGCGACCTTTGACTCAAGGAGGTCACCCGCTGCTACCTGCACCCATAACTCCGCTAACGCTTTCAATCCCGCATCGCCGGTCTTCTTCAACGCACTCACAATTTCTTGCGCCTGATTCGATTGCAAGAGCGTCGGCCTAAGGTCCAAATCACGCTTAACGAAGTCAGGAAGCTCATCGAAGGCAAGATATCGGTAGAGTTCGTTTCTGGAAATGCCCATCGTCTTGGCAAGACGTGTCCTATTTGGAAACTCACTCTCTGCGCGACGGACCGACACTGCAATCTCGTAATCAGAGAGATCGTCACGCGTCACGTTCTCGACTAGCGCGAGGGCGGCCATATCTTGGTCAGTACAGTCAATGACCACACTCTTGATGGTCTCTCGATTCAAGAGCTTGTGTGCACGCCAACGCCTCTCCCCAGCTACCAGTTGATAAGCGTCATCGCCCACTCGACGCACTAGCACCGATTGCAGTAGCCCGGTCTCTTCAATCGAACGAGCCAATTCATGCAGCTTCGTTTCATTGAATTCGCGGCGAGGTTGCCATGGGTTCGGTGAAATCTCATTGACCGGTAAATCGGTCCCAACTCCCTTATCCTCAAGCTCCTGGATTCGAATTTGCGCGGCGGTCAAGGCGCTAGTAAGTCCCGGCATGGTTTGCGGACTGCGAGTGGCCTTATCAGCCTCTTTCTTAACCGGCGCCATTTCAGCCGGCGACGCTAGGCCTGCCGTCTTAGCCAACAGCTGCGCGCGAATATTGCTCATGCCTCCTCCTTCCAATTCTTAACGAACATGTCATCAAGCCAACGCGCATATTGCATCAACGGTTGCTTCACCCGTTGAAGCGACTTAGCTGTCGAATGCGTATTCGTGATATCCAGTGCAGTGGAGAATGAAAGGGCCCCGCCACTCATCACTGAGCTTGCGGGAATTTCAAACGGGTCTAACCATTTCCCGTAAGCTGTCTGAGCCCATTGCCGAACTACCGGGGCCGAGGAAGTCTTTCCGTAGTCCACCTTGGAAAGAAGAATGGAGATGAATTCGTAGGCTTTGTCTTCCTCGTACGCGAGGAAGTCGCCCGCGACTTCTGAAAAGAGGCGCCAGAACGCCATCGAGCTGATGAAGTCTAGGTTCTCCGGAACCATCGGCATAACGAGTGCGTCTGCGGCAAGCAATGCATTGAGGTTCATGTACGACAGCGACGGCGAGGTATCCATCAGGATGTAGTCGTATTGCGAACGCAGCGGATCGAGGCCTTCGCGAAGTACCGACCAAAACCGAAAACCCTTCATCGTCTTCTGCCTAGCCGGCAATAGAAACTCAGCGCCATATAAGAACGTGTGCCCTGGAATGATGTCCAGGCCATCCCAATAGGTACTCTGTACCTTGGAACTCAGCCCACCTTCGATGGACTGGTCATAGATGTAGGGGAGAACGGTATCCTCCCCACTGATTTCCTTCTCTGCGTATAGTCCGCACAATTCCGAAGCGGAGGCCTGCGGGTCCAGGTCGATAATGAGCACTTTGCGTCCGAGTAAAGACAAGGCTTGTCCGAGGCAGACGGTGGTGGTGGTTTTCGCGGAACCTCCCTTCAGCTGAGCCGTCGTTAGCACCCTCCCTCGGAAATTGCTGTCCGGTTCACCAAGTCGAGTTTGATAAATATCCGAGGTCATCTTCACCCAAGTGCGTACTTCGGCAAGCGTAAACGTCCGGCTACGACCGCTGCCGTTTAGCGTGCCCGACGGAAGCCCTTGGTCCGTCCTCGTCACCAGATACTGAATCTGCTGGCGTGACAGATTGCACATCTCCGCCAACTCGCTGATAGTAAATATGGGAGCAGTTTTGCGCGGCCTCGGGGCCAGAATCTGCTCGCGCAGGTTGTCCGCGAACGGAGCGAGTTTTTCGGCGAACTCTGCAACCTCGCGAAGCGTCGTCCGACGGCTCTCAATAGGGAGGGCGGTAGCCACTGCGTCCATTCTGCACTTCTCCGTGTTTTGACAATGAAGCGCAGAATACACCATTATGCGTAAACAGGGTTGCGATGAGACTAGTCATTTAGCCAAAACGCGAAGATTCTGCGCTAGTTTCTTGAATTCACGCCTTAATCGAGAGTCCCGGTGAGACTTGGCATGCTTCGTTGGCGGTAGAACCTAGACGAAATGCTCGTGCTAGGTGCCCATTTCACGCTTGCAAAGACAGAACAATACGGTGGTACGCACAAAAACCGCCCCTAGGACGGTTTTTGTGGTTCGCGTGTTAGTTTGTATAATATCCTTTTAAATCAAACGGTTACGTCGTAACGATCCTCGCGTTTGTGACTAGTTCTTTTGATTTCTGCGTCGATGTATGTTTGCTTTTTGTAAACATAAACCGACAAGCAAACATACAGGATCAAAAAATCCCTTTCTTATCAAAGCAAAAGCCTGTGGATAGAGACGGTTTTTGTGAGGACAGAGACGCTTTTTGTGACGCCGGGGGCAGAAATTGGGTATGGATGCGCAGAAATTGTGAATATGCCGAGCGGTTTTTGGGCGACAGCTAGAAAGTAAGGGGTGGTTTTTGTGCGGGAAGATGGCCCAACATCGGGGGTGGTTTTTGTGTTGACAGCCGCTACTTGGCTGATAGAGTGCCGGCATTGAGCCGAAAGAACGAATGGAAAATCCGACGCTTCCTGCCACACCGCATCAACTTGCCTTGGACATCTACGACGATATGTCCGGCAAAGACGCGCGGATAGACCAAGCGGACAGGGACATTGGGTATCTCCGAAACAACATCTTCACGCGTGTCGGCGGACTCGGTATCGCCGCACGCCGAGTGCTCGACGCCGCATACTTCATCGTCGCATCGAAGGCGCCTGACGAACTCATCGACGACAAGGTCTACACATTTTCCGAGGACATCAACTACTTCAAGTGGTTGATGCGCTACGACAGTCGCAACCACAGTCATCTCGTCGCCCAGATGCGTGCCGCAGCAAAGGCCCGTGTTGAAATCATGACAGCCCCCTCAATCGAAGAGATGACTGAGAGGGACTCGTGGGGCACGATAAGTCTGCTTGGCGATTGCTATATCGAGCGAAACGTGGTGTGCATCTTGCTCTCAGGCAGGGTGATTCGATATCTCATTAGCCCGTACAAAGCGCATTGGCTCAGCCTACGCGATGCCGCGAAGTTTACGCTATCGCTCGCGCGCGCAGTCTATGACCGCCTCATTCCATGCGAGGGCCATGGTGTAACCGAGTGGTTCGCTTACGAAGAGGTTCTCGAGTGGCCGGGGAAGGTCGGCGCATCGCGCAGGGTCTTCAAGGAGTTCCGGAAGCATTTCCTTGAGCCCGCCGTGCAGCAGCTCAACGAAGAGTCGGATTTCGAAGTCAAATGGGAAGCGAACGCCGCGCGCGTCTCGGCGGACAAGATGAAACTGCGCTTCCGTTTCACGAAGAAGCAGGGCGCTGATGCCGCGCGCGCAGGCATTCCAGATGAAATGTACCTCGTGCTTCACAATGAGTTCGCGTTCGACGAGTTGGACTTTCTGCGTCTCGCAAATAATCGGCACACCTGGACGGATGAACGTCTGGTGCAGGCTATCGAATACACACAGACCAGGTTGACGCAGGGCAAGGTAACGATTAGCCCCAAGGGCTATCTCTTCAAGTCGCTCGAAGGGAACTACCGGATTGGTGGCGCCGAAAAGAAGATGCTGGCTGTTCAGTCGCAACAGTCCCAGCAATCGGAAGAGGAAGCACGCGTCCGTCAAAACGCGGAGTCGCAGCGACGAGAGGCTGAGAAAGCGCAGGCCGAAATAGCGGCCGCCAAAGTCCGCTCGGAGGCTGAAGCCGGCAGGGAGTTCTTTGAGGCGGCGGATGCCCATGTCCGAAAGGAACTACTGCACACTTTTGTAACGGGTCTGCTGCACCAGCGGCAAATGGCGAGGGTTGGCGTCTCGCGCGAGTCGCTCACTACTGAGAACATCCTTACGGCAAACCGGCAACTCGCTGAAACTTTCTGCACCCATGTGTGGTCGCGCATGAAGAAGGTCATCGACGCACGATCGAAGTAAGCGAGGCGGGCAGCCGACCACCGGTTGCGCGCGACCTCGTAAATCTGCTTATGCAGCCCCGACTAGTATTCACGTTCGTCGCGCTCGTTCGGACGTTTGGGCGACAACGGATCGCAAAGAACTGTCGCGGCTGGTCAAGTCGTAGCAATGAGCCCATTGGCTAAGTATTCCTAAGGAAATCTATCTCCCGACGATCACGTGTTCCTGCTTCGGACCAGGTAGTTGCCGGCGTACACCATCGACAGACAGACGCGCTGGAGAGCTAAAGGGCGGACGTACTTCTTGACGTTATTTGTAGTATTTTGATACCTCCGTATTGCTGTCTCGCAGCTTGGCGACATGACACATCTCGCCACGTGAACAACAAGTTGAAAAACCTTACCGCCGGTGCCGACTAAAAGCTCTTTGCGGTGGTACCGACGTGCTTGGCGCAGGCTAGTTGATAGTGTTCGCTTCTCCATACGTCGCGGATAGCGCCCCGCTGTAGTCGTGATTCGCCAACAGTTACGGGCACAGTCGTCGTTCTGCGACTTGCGTTCGCCTGCCTCAACGTCTCATTGAACGTGTTTGCCGATCACTGGCGTGTCTCAGACATCTGAGCGTTAAATGACCGGTCATCAGTAGCTGGTCCTCCAAAAACGCCGATCGCAGCCGGGCGGACTCCATTCACCCAAATCGCAGAATTTCCTTCTCACGATGACGTGATTGCGGGAATGATCGTCTTATTTTCGCGCACCCATTCAAATGGCGAGACTTGTGCCGATACCAGAACACCGGCCAGCAAGCGTTGTCGGCTGTCAAGGCAAGTTCCACTGCCTTTAGGCGCCGCGAGGCAATTGGTCGTAAGAGGCGCGCCTAGACCCGCCTAGGGCGAAGGTGCAGCGATGGATGACGTCTGGATTGAAGGAGAGCAGCACTCAATGAAATACATGAAAGTCGCGGCGAGATGCACACCAGAGGAATTACATCGGCACCTCAAGGGTTTCCTACCACTCTTCCGCGGCTTAGCGGCTACCGTGATAACGGTTCCTGCAGCCAAGTCCAGGTTCAACGCGGCCGTGGAGAGTGCCATGGTAATTTTGGACCGCACTCCCAGTGTCTCCACCTGCTCCGAACTGGAGAGCCTCTTCGATTTGATGGCGGTTCTCTTTGTCGATGCACCGCTGCTTAAATCGAAGCCACGCGATCAGGTGAAAGAGGTGATAGGTTGGATAGAAGAATTGAGGGCTGGCCTATCTTTTGTCTCCCGAGAGTGGCACCGGTATCACTGAACGGGGCTGCGTAGGAGGTCTCGTGGAAGACGTGGACGATCGTGTCGCATAACCCGCGCGTGTATCGCGAGCGGCAAGTCGGTGCGTACGCCGTGAACGGCACCGTCCCGCCGAGTTTTTATCGCATGCGCAAGGACTGATTGCTCGCACGGCGTTCCGTGCACGTAGCCGCCTTGACGTAACGCACAGGCTCTGCGTCTATTCGAAGCAATAGCGATGTGAGCGAGTCGGACGTGCCGCGGGCGACACCTGTGGCACGTCCGCTGCCGGCTGCGAAAAGCAACGGGCGTCGGCCCATGCGGGGCCACGCGGTTTCGATTCGGCTCACAGCCAGCCGTCACGATCAGCAATCAACTGCGACCCAGCGAAGCGCTGCGCATTCACGCCTGCTATGCCCGCGAACTCATCGCATGCAACGGGCGAGACGGCCATGCACGACGCGTAGCTGCTCGCCGACTAGTGCGCAGCTTCAGCCGGAGGCGGTAACCCGCCGTCGCGGAACGGCAGCAACGTCTGTTAGCGCGGACTTGCCGTCGAGACGGTGACCAAGCAAAGGGCCAACGATGGATGGTGGCCAGCGCATCAGCGCCACTCGCAACGGCTTCGACTGAGGATGGCGCGGTCTGAAAGCTAGTGGGCACGGCGTTGGTGAGGCATAGGAGGTAGTCGACGCCAGTGCACTTGCGCGGGAGCCCAGCGTCGCGCGAAACGACAACGTCGATTAGGAAACGCTCTGATCATGTGAGGCGCGAGCTTGCGATGTCCGTTTCGTGCAGAGCGCGTCACGCTCCGTATTTCGGCCGACGCGGGCGCCGGCGTGCGCCGTCGACAAGCAAAAGCGGAAGAGGGTCAACGACGGGGCGTGTTTTTCAACATTACGCCGCCGAATGTCAAACCGCTATCGGCCGTAACCCACTTTGACGGCCTGATGGATAACTCGACTAGTCAACGGTCCGTCAGAATTTGGCACCCGACACGACACGATGTACAAAGCCGGTCTTCAGGCAAAGGGGGTATCTGCTGAGGCGCGCGGCTGACGCGTCGATGCGGTACCGCTCTGACGTCCTGATGCCGCGCAGCGAATTGAGTTTCGGAGGCGTCTGGCACCTCGCACACGTGCGCCGGCTTTAATCTCAATACTCGTTACGAACCCTGCCATCGGTGAGTGCCGCATCGAGGATGAAGCCTTCGCTGGAGGGATTGTAGACGAATGATGTCAGCCACGCAGAACTAATGGACTCAACAAGGGATGATCAAATTATTCGCAATCCTATGTAATTGCGTGGAGAAAGTCTGAAAATCAAGAGACCCGTGATCCCGCGGGCTTTGCGCCGTGCAGATGGTGTCAATGGAACTCGCTGTCATCGCTCAACAGCCACGCCGGAATATCACGCTTGCCGTTGAGCACGCGCCAAACCTCGACATGACCCTTACGCTCAATGTAGAAGATCAGATGCGGGTAGCGATCGAGAGACCAAGAGCGCAGGCCCGGTACGTCCAACTCGTACGCTTAGAGGTGTTAACAGAATGACTTTTGCAGGTGTCGCCAGCATATGATGCAGCAGGCGATTCTGAGGAAAGCCTCGTGGATGAAGGCGAGCTGTTCGAAGCGGATACGCAGTCGGCGGAAGTTGTGAAGCCACGAGATGGTCCGCTCGACAACCCAGCGTGTTTTGCCCAGCCCACTACCATGAGGCTGACCACGTCGAGCGATTTCGGTTGCAATGCCGGCGGCATGCAGTGGACATCGATATTTGTCGTGGTCGTAGCCTCTGTCGCCCTGAACGACCCGAGGCTTTGATAGTGGTTTGCCACGCTTGCCGCGGATTGGCGGAATTGCCTCGACCAGCGCTTGAAGTTGAGTGACGTCGTTGCGGTTGGCGCCTGTCAGAATCACCGCGAGCGGGACGCCCTGCGCTTCGGTGATGAGATGGTGCTTTGAACCGGGTCGTGCACGGTCTGTGGGATTCGGTCCTGTTTTTGACCTGAGCCCACAGCGCGGATTGAAGAGGAATCGACGATGACGCGAGACCAGTCGATTTGGTCGGCTGCGCGCAATCGCGCAAGCAGCACCTCGTGCAACTGCTCCCAGACGCCAGCAGCTTGCCAGTCACGTAGGCGACGCCAGCAACTCATGCCGCTGCCGCAACCCATCTCGCGAGGTAGCAGGTCCCAACGCAGGCCTGTCTGCAGGACGAAGAGAATGCCGGTGAGCACCGCACGATTGTCGAGCGGCTTGCGCCCCGGATAACGGGTTCGTCGTAGTTTGGGAGGGGGCAGCAACGGTTCGATGAGTGCCCACAGTTCGTCGTCGAGTATCGGCTTGGCCATGTCCTGTTCGTCGTCGAAACAATGAAAAGGTTAACAGCATTCATCGAGGGTTAACAGCCCCTTCGTTCATTTTGTTAAGGATTCTTAACGGGGAGAGCCGATGTTGGGGTGTTTGGCGAGATGCGCGTACGCGTGCTCGATCTCTGCAATAAACCCGAGCGCTGCCTGTTCCGAGCCTTCGTCCACGAGGTAGTAGGTTAGCTCGTCTTCTACGTCCTGCCTGGCCAGCCGGGTCGGGATGACGGGCTTGGCCGTCACTTGCGCGAAGTACGTACGCGTGCGCGCAGCGATTCGAAGTAGTCGGCATCAGCCGGATCCGCGAGACCCGAAGTTGCCCCCTGGAGGATCATTGCACGCAGGCGCTTGCGATCCTGATCCTTACGGATAAGTTCGCGCACGTATTCGCTGCTCGTGCCGTAGCCGCACACGCCGACCTGCTCGTCGACATATTCCTTCAGCGAATCGGGGAGGGAAACGTTCATCGTACACATGTGAACCAGTCTATCCGGCTTTGGCAAAATTTGCCAAGATCGCCTTTCCGAAGATGTTCTGATGTGGTCCGACCTGCTCGAATAGCGTTATCTGGCGTGACTTTCTGGGGAATTGTGCGGCTGTCCGCTGCCAGGCACCTAATGCTTTGTTGAGCGCTAAGCGTAGGGTGGTGGGGCGACCGATGGACAAGGCGACGCACGAACGCATCGTTGCACTGCCCACCGGCGGCCATAGCATCGACGATAAGGCGCGCATGGCGGGGTTTAGCGAGAGTCAGGTAAAGCGAGTGTGGTCGCTGGCCCAAGAGGGCGCGCGCCACGCATGAGCTAGCTGGTCCCGGGCTACGGGTAATTGAACCCGTGTGGATGGCTGGGAAGGCCGTCGCCAAACCGCCAGGCGAAGCCCGCAAGGCGCTTTTACATCAATGCGCGCTACGCTCGAATGTTGCAGCGTTTCAGGGTCATCCCGCAGGCACGCGGCCGCGTTCGCGGACTGCCGCAACAGTCTCGACGAGAAAGCGGGACATAGCCGATCGCGCGCAAGTGCACCCTTATGGAAAACGCGTGCTCTCAAAAATTTCGATAATTTCTTATACGTCAACTTTGCATCGTAAGATACATCATGGCGTATCTCGCAACTAACCGTCCGACCGGCAGCTTGCAGCAGACATTCAGCTGAACCGCCGCGGACCGCGCGGCAATCAGTACGTCTCGAATCTTGAAGTTAGCGTCACAACTACTTCGATTCGAATACCTAAGCAATTGCGAGGGTATGGCGACTGCCAGAGGATGGAAAGACTCACGGGCACGATTTACATCACTGACCTACTACGGGCGAGATAAGATAAGAAGGCAATTATCTCAATGGCAGAGTTTCACGTCGATTTCCGAAGAAAACTCTATCCGCACGCACAAAAGCAGCGAATGTGTTGCTGGCTCGTCGAGCGCGGGCGAGGCGAACGTCGCCGCATCGAGCGGTGGCTATGGTCAAGGTCGAGGGACGCGCGCAGGCCGCTCTCAAGGAGGATAGGCGCATCGCTTCCCCCAGTGTTGGAGGAAGCGAAGGCTTGAGATCACTCCGCTACGGGCATCGAGAACTCGGCACCCTTTTCGGTGCTTTCCGGCCAGCGCTGCATGATCGACTTCTGCTTCGTATAGAAGCGCACGCCTTCTTCGCCATAAGCGTGCATGTCGCCAAAGAGGCTGCGCTTCCAGCCGCCAAAGCCGTGCCATGCCATTGGCACCGGAATCGGCACGTTGATGCCCACCATCCCCACTTCGATCTGGCGGCCGAATTCACGTGCCACGTGGCCGTCTCGCGTGTAACAGGCCACGCCGTTGCCGAACTCGTGGTCGTTGATCAACTGCACAGCCTCGGCGAAGTCCTTCACGCGGACGCAGGCGAGCACCGGCCCGAAGATCTCTTCCTTGTAGATCCGCATCTCGGGCGTGACATTGTCGAACAGCGTGCCGCCCGTAAAGAAGCCATTCTCATGGCCGGGCACCTTCAGGCCGCGCCCGTCGGCCACGAGCTTCGCGCCTTCCTCCACGCCGGTCGCGATATAGCCTTCGATGCGCTCGAGCGCCTGCTTCGTTACGATCGGGCCCATTTCCGCGTCGGCTTCCATGCCGTTCTTGATGACTAGGCTCTTCGCGCGTTCAGCCAGGCGCGGCACAATCTTGTCAGCCACGTCGCCCACCAGCACAGCCACCGAGATCGCCATGCAGCGCTCGCCCGCTGAGCCGTAGCCTGCTCCGATGAGCGCATCAACGGTCTTGTCGAGGTCCGCATCGGGCATCACGACCATGTGGTTCTTCGCGCCGCCGAGCGCTTGCACGCGCTTGCCGTGCTTTGCACCAGTCCCGTAGATGTAGTTCGCGATCGGCGTGGAGCCCACGAAGCTGACTGCCTTCACGTCGCGGTGTGCGAGGAGGGCGTCAACCACCACCTTGTCGCCCTGTACGACGTTGAACACGCCGTCGGGCAGGCCGGCTTCCTTGAGCAAGCGCGCCATGAAGAGCGAAGCCGAAGGATCGCGTTCGCTAGGCTTGAGGATGAACGTGCAGCCCGCGGCGAGCGCCACCGGGAACATCCAGCAGGGCACCATGCAGGGGAAGTTGAACGGCGTGATGCCGGCCACCACGCCCAGCGGCTGGCGCACGGTCCAGTTATCCATGCCCGTGGAAACCTGTTCGGTGTAGTCGCCCTTGAGTAGTTGCGGAATGCCGCAGGCATATTCGATCACATCGATACCACGCGCCACTTCGCCCCGCGCGTCGGACAACACCTTGCCATGCTCGGCCGTGATGATCGCCGCAAGTTCGTCAGCGTGACGATTCATCAGCCCGAGAAAACGCAGCATGACGCGCGCGCGGCGAATCGGCGGCGTGTCGCGCCACTTCGGGAACGCGGCTTTCGCGCTCGCCACGGCCGCGTCGACATCGGCACCTTCGCCCAGCACGAGGCGGCGTGCGGCGGCGCCGGTCGCGGGGTTGAAGACCGCTTGCGTGCGCTCGCCGGCGCCACGGGCGGTCTTGCCGCCAATGAAGTGAGCCACGTCTGCGGTATCAATAAAAGGTTGCATTTCGTCTCCTCGGCAATGGTTGATGATCACCAGTGTACGAAGCCTGGAAATACATGAAAAGAGACCGCGACTGAAATGATTGTTTACGTATACGAACAATCATCGGTCGAGCACGTAAAAAATAGAAAGGGCAACGAACGTGCCATGATCGGCGATTAACTCGCGTAAGCAGGTCTCAGGCGTATCCGCGCGACGACTGAACGGATGGGATGGACGAGTGGTAGGTGCCGTCGAGCACGTCTTCGGTACGCTCAAGCACTGGATGGGTCCTGCACACTTCCTGACCCGAACGCTCGCACGATGGGCGCGGTAAGAACCCTGAAGGCCGTGAAGTTGGCTGGGAGCTAAAGCCCCGAGGGGTGTTGTTGTGCTCGTGACATTCGACTCTTCAAACTCACCGTAAAAAAGTTTGACCGGTCCGGTCATGAATTGTTCACGCGGTAGAAAAATACGTTTCGACACGCCCTGGACCCACTTCGGCCGTTGAAACTAGCTGGACATGAACGCTGGTTTCAGAGGTCCAGCGTTCATCCACGCGTGCGTGCTGTCCGTCAAGTCATCGGCCCAAACTGCCGCCGCTCGTCGCAGCAAGACGAGATCGTTCGGCGGAGCCTTCGAAAGCCTTCGCGACCCAGCGAGGCGCCCCATGCTGCCTCGCGCGTCACGTCTTTTTGTTGTGCTTGGACTGCCACTGCGTCATAAAGGCAATCTCCTCCTTTTGTGCCTTGATGATTTTTTTCGCCAGCGCCTTCATTTGGGGATCTTTGCCGTACTTGAGCTCGACTTCGGCTTGATCCACCGCTCCCTGATGATGCGGGATCATGTGCGCCACAAAGTCCGCGTCTGTATCTCCGGTGTATCCGGGTGCGCTCATGTTTTTCATCATCTTTGCCGCGTTGTTCTCAAAGGCCGACGTCGGCGCAGACAGCGGCCCACCGGTTTCCGCAGGCGTATCCATTTTTCCAGCAGACATGTTCATCTGCCCATTTGCCATGGCAGTGGCTTGCTGCGCGCTCGCGTTGAGTGCGATGCCACACAACACGATTCCGACGTTGATCGAGAGGACGGTGAGTAAATGGTTGACTTTCATCTGAATGTGCCCAATAGGTGGATAACTGGATCGTTAGCGGGCGACTGCGCTCCTAATCAGGCCCCGCGTATTGATCATCACCCTTCCTATCGTTGGAAGGTCAAGCGTCCAGGGACCAGCGCACACTTTTGCAGAAACCGAGACTTGTAATTGCGCGAAGGGCTGCTTTGCCTGACAACTTATCGGATCGAATCCGTACCTGAATGGCCGGTATTTAGGCGCTCGAGACGTTCGAATGGCAAAGTCGACGCGCCGGCCAGCGTCCGAAAGTGGCCGACCAGCGCCCCGCGACCGGGCTCGGTGATCGCCTAGGGCGCGGCTCTCATGCAAAAGCATGAGCGGAAGTCTGTATTCGAGACTCAGTGCCGCAGAGCGGTCTGTCGAGTTACCACGTGACGTGGAGGCTTCGTTCCTGTGTGCGTGCCCCGACTCACTGCGACTAGGTGCAAGAGGCTTCAGTCTCAACCTCTCGTGACGAACCCGGCCATCGGCGAGCCCGCATCGAGGATGAAGCCTTCGCAAACGGGCCAGTTAACGAACGATGTCGGCCGCATAGAACTAACGAACTCAACCAGCAGCTAGAGGAGGGAGCAAGGTTGCGCGTGAGTGAGCCGAAACATCACTTCCCATTGGAAGACAGTATGGAGCACTCGATACTCGTCGCCGGCGGAATTGGCATCAGGCCAATTATCAGTATGGCTGATAAGCTCGCTGATTCCGGTCGTTCCTTCGAACTCCATTACTGCGTAAGAACTTGCAATAAAGCTGCCTTCCTGGAAGAACTCACAAGGGAGAGATTCTGTTCGGCAGTGAGATTGCACGTTGACGACGAACCGGATCAAAAGTTCGATGCAGAGTCGATTTCCAAACATGCTCCGGGGCGTAACAGACGTGCGCCGCCCATCTGCCAGATGCCGACTTTGTGGTTGACCGCCCCGGCGGGCCGCCAAACGCGTGGCTTTAATTGTTCGTACGGTCTGGTGCGCATCGTGGGGGC
>NZ_CAJMYZ010000042.1:0-45045 GCF_905220155.1 Paraburkholderia sp. J7
GAGCCCGTAAGTTTGAGCGATGTCGTTCTGCAACCGGCACCACAGATGGCTGGCGACCTCAGCGTCAACCATCGCCCGGTGAGCACGACCCGATTTCGGTAACCGAAGCATCTCCGCCAAACTAGCCAGGCGGTGACTCTGGGCACGTGGGTAGATCCGCCTGGCGACGAGCATCGTGCAAGCAAACGAATGCTCCGCTGGCACTCCAAGAAGCCCCAGTTCTGCCTGCCAAAACCGCTTGTCGAAACCGGCGTTGTGGGCAACGACGGGATGGTTTCCAACAAATGCTGCAGATTCCCTCATGACTTTCGATACAGGAGGAGCCGATGCGATCATGTCGTTCGTGATGCCGGTGAGAGCAACGACATCGGACGGGATGCGCCTTCCTGCGTTCATCAAGCTCTGGTAACGATCGACAATCTGACCGTCACGCAGGAGGATGACGGCAATCTCGGTAGCGCGGTCGCCCAGATTCGGCGAAAGCCCGGTTGTTTCGAAGTCGAGTACCGCAACAGTTTGCATGTTTCTTTCGTTCACTAATCAGTTGATGCCGTACTGCGCACGCTTCCCCACACCTGACGAGCGACCCAGGCAAGACGCTCATATCCGGATGCCTGGCTGCATGGAGAACACCCTTGTACAAAGCCAAACGGAGCGCTTCGCTCTTTCTGGCCGTCAGGCGTGATGACGCCTTTGTTTGCTCGCCCGGCTGCCGCTCAGGCCAGTTCGCCAACCAACGACACAGCCGGAGCCTGAAATTTCAGGGTATTCGTGGCGATGCGCCCGGATCCGGATGCGTTGAATGATTGGCGGCGTATTCTACGCCTCGTGAGAGAGGCGTTGGCGTCGTATGCACGTAACCTGCAGGCGCACCGCGTGTGCATCCTTGGTGCATCCGCATAACACACCCTATTGCCATCAACGGACTTGTTCGCGAGGCGTGGTGATAGGCAAGTTTCCAAAGGTGGTCGGCCTCAGGGCTGGCCGAAACGCCGAAGTGGTATATTTCGAGCGTGCCGCTCCGGTGAGTTAGCGGAACGTTCCAGTATCTAGCCTGTGGCGAACAGACGCAGAGACGATTTCCCAAAGACGACGGCGCTGCAGATCGCGAAGCGCGCGGGCTGGCTTTGCTCCTTTCCAACTTGCCGTACGCCGACGGTCGGAGCAACCGCGGATGGGCAAGGCGAGATCAACATTGGTACAGCGGCACACATCTGCGCCGCCTCTCCTGGTGGCCCGCGTTATGACGCTTCGATGTCAGCGGACGAGCGCAGTTCCGCGAAAAATGGCATCTGGTTGTGTCGCGATCACGGCAAGGCCGTTGACTCCGATGTAAGGGAATTCACCACCGAACGTTTGCGCGAATGGAAGAAGCTGGCAGAAGAGGACTCGTGGCGACGCGTGCTGCGGAACGAAGCGCCGCCAGTGCTAGCGTCGCCGCCGCAAGACGACTCGCATACTCGACTCCGCCGTGCCGCCGCGGCTGATCTTGCGACATTTCGGAAGACGGCAAAGTGGCCGCGAACATCCGTTGCGCTGACGGTAAAGGTAGACGGCTACGACACACCTGCGACGACGACCGCACTCGCCAGCGCTGTTAGGACGTTTGACGACCTGATCCTCGTAGCGTCGCCCGGAATGGGCAAAACAACGACTTTGTTTCAGATTGCCGATGGCGTTTTGGCCGGCGACAGCGGCATACCCGTAGTCATTCCTCTAGGCGATTGGGCGACTGAGAACATCGCGATACTGGACTCGATCCTGAAACGCCCTGCGTTTCGCGATATTTCAGAAGTCGATTTCCGTGTCGCTGCGGCTCTGCCCGGCGTCGTGCTGTTGCTCGACGGCTGGAACGAGCTGGACGCAGTCGCGCGCGAGCGTGCGCGCGTTCAGGTGGAAGCACTTAAAGCGGCATTACCCCAACTTGGCCTCGTCGTTTCGACACGCAGGCAAGTCCTCGATGTTCCGTTTCCCGGAAAACTCGTCGAGCTGCTGTCGCTAAACGACGAGCAGCAGATGGAAATCGCCAAGGCGATGCGCGGCGATGCGGGCGCAAAGATTGTCGATCAAGCTTGGCGCACGGCGGGCGTGCGCGAGCTGATCTCAATTCCGCTCTATCTCATCGCCGTGCTCTCTCTACCAGACGGCGCGCCGTTTCCTACAACGAAGGAAGAAGTCTTGCGACGGTTTGTGGCGGCTCACGAGAAAGACGCGCGCCGTGCTGAGGCGTTGCGAGCCGTGGCGAGGGGGTTCCAGCAGGACTTTCTGGACAGTCTGGCCGTCTTCGCCACGCAAACAACGAACACGGCCATCACAGACTACAGCGCGCGGCGCTCGCTTTCCGAAACGGCAACACTGCTCGTCGCGAACGGACAAATCGCGGCCAAGCCCGAACCCGACGCCGTGCTTGAAGTCCTGGTCGACAACCACGTACTCATGCGCGCGGGCGATACGCCCGGTGTGTCGTTCCAGCACCAGCAGTTTCAGGAATGGTACGCCTCTCACTGGGTGGAGCGGCAGATCATGGCGAACGCCTCAGTCACCGCGGGGCTCGAAACTCTGAAAGCGGAAATCTTCAATTTCCCTGTATGGGAAGAAGCGATTCTCTTCGCCGTCGAACGCATGGCGCGCGGCGAAGCGCCCGAAAAGGCTGCTTGCGGCGCGGCCATTCTTGCCGCTTTCGAGGTCGATCCGCTCCTTGCGGCCGAGATGATATATCGAGCGACGGACGACGTTTGGACTTCTATCGCCTCGATGATCCAAGAGCGAGTCGAACACTGGCACGCGCCGGGAAAATGCGACCGCGCATTGCGCTTCATGATGAACTCGGGGCGTCCCGAATTCCTTGATCGCGTCTGGCCGCTCATCACGCACGAGAACGATCAGGTAAGTCTCAAGGCGCTGCGCAATTGCAGGCGCTTCCGTCCTCCCTTGCTTGGGCCGGACGCGGTGAAGCGCATCAAGACTTTGCCGCCACAGCCACGGTTGATCCTCTTGTCGGAAATGGCGTCGCGCAGCGAGATGGATGGCCTCGATCTCGCGACTGCGATCGCGAAGGATGATCCAGACCCTGAAGTGCAGGCGTCAGTGGCCGAAGCACTGGCGTTTCGTCGCGCTGATCACCACCTTGCCGCGCTGCTCAAAGAAGCGAAAGAATCGACCTTTGATTTACTGGTTCGAAAGGACCTCATTGATGACGTAAGCGACGAGCGCGTAAGGCAAGGGATTGCAGCTGCTCGGGAGCGGCAGGCCAAGGAATGCGTGTCGGCATACGATCGGCTGCGCGCGATCGTTTTTGCCAGTGATGGTCAGGACAGGAGCGCAGACCTCGTAGCCATCATCAGCGAGATGGAAGTCGAGAACAGCCAGGATGCGGTAGTGCATCTCGTCTATGAAGCACGCAATCGGTATCCCCGTGCCGTGGCCGAAGGTCTGCTGGCGCGCGTGCGGACAGGCCGCACGTTGTTCTATGGCGCAGACGACATTCTCGCGTCGGCGGGGGGCAGCTTCGAGGACGACACGCTGCTGCAGCTCGCGCTAGCGGAAGGCCCGGTTCGCGACGACCGTGCGGAAGCGGCCGCATCTGTCCTCGGTCCGAAGGCTACAGGCAGCCTGGTTGACGCACTATTGGATGTCGCGACGCGGTTACGTCACGCAGACGGCACGTACGAAAAAAGGGCGGCCGACCGCTATCACCAAATTCAAGCCCGCATTGCCCACGTGCCAGCTGCGAGCCTCGTCGCCGCAGTGCAAGCTCGCTCAGCGCAGGCGAACAGCGAGCAGATGGCGCGGTTGGCCGAGCGGCTGTCACGTCATTCCAATGGCAAAACCGATAGCTCCAGGCCCTTTAATGCGGAAGGCCTCGTAGCGATCCGCGCGCTTATTGCAGACTGGGGCGACCGTATGTTGGCCTCTGGCATCGCAGAACGATGGCAAATGGCGGCGATCGCAACTCTCGCCAGCCACGCTCCGGACGCGAGCCTGCTGCCACTGCTGAAGCGGCTGCTGGATGAAAATCTTCGACGCTACCGCGCTTTCAGAGAAGAGGCCGAAGCCGCAGGCTGGCGACAGGGCGATGCTGTCAATGAGGCACGCCAGCCAATGACGCAGGAGTATCAGCGCGCGTTTCTCGCGATCGACGCGCCGGCGACCGCCGCGCTCATGCGCGAATATCTCGCCGACCCGCACTTCGGAGAACTCGCGGCTAGCGTTCTTGCCTCGCAATGGGAAACCGCAAACGAGCCACCGCGCGACAAGGGATTCTTCGGCGGCATGGATTTCAGCTGTGTGAAGGAAAAGCGCGCGACACGCACCGCTGACCCCACCGCGACGTCGGTGGAATCAGAAGCTATTTTCACTGCGATTGGGCCGCTGATCGCGGACGGCGCAACTGACGAGCAGAAGAAACTTGCGGCTTCACTCGGCATCGTCGCAGCGCGCCTGCCACACGGCCAGCGCAATACAACGATCGAAACGTTTCTCGCCCTGTCTTCCCGGCGCGAACGCTCCAAACTGCTCCTGAACCGTATACTGTCGGGCGAGGAGATCGACAGCAAGCTTGTCGTTGACGGCATCGCAGAAACATTCGAGGCCGCGAAGAAGGAACCGTGGATACTCACGCAAAGTGACGGCTACGAGCTGCGCGAATGGCTGCGGTTATTGCCATTCACGAATCGCCCAGAAGACACGCTTGAGGTCGTACGTGAAATGCCCGCGGCCCTGCGCCATCCCGGATTCTTTGAAGAAATGGTTGGCTGTCTCGCAGAAACCCCATCCAAGGAGGGGGAGGAAATCTTGTTCAAGCTCGCCGAGGACGACCCGCGCTTTTATCAAAATTATCGATGGCGCGAAACTGCCCTGAAGTTCGGCACCACATCTGCTGCACTCCGCCTCATCGACTTGACGGCGAATGGCACTCTACACGGCAAGTCGTTTGACCATTGGCGTCAGGCGAGTGAACTCGCCGCGTTGATTGCCAAGTTTCCAGAAGTCCGCAGGCACGTATACGGACTATTGAAAGACGAGGCAATGTCGCAGCCGCTTGTGCTGCTAGCGCGGGCAGTCGCGGAAAGTCCCGATATTGAGGGGATTCTGCTCCTGACCGACATTGAGAACAAACAGAACCAGTCTTTCTTAGGGTGGCGCTCGATAGAGAACGTCGTCACCGAACACGTTCCCGTTGAAAATTGGGGCGGTGCTTACAACGTCGTCTCTGTTCCAGTCCCCGAACTTAGAAAGAAACTGCTTGCAGAGACGAGGGACGGCGGGCCAACGGATGCTGCCGCGCGCTGCCTGAACACCATCGACACAATAAGGGACGAGCATGGCTTGCCCCTGTCCGAGCCACGCCATCCCGATCTCGCTTCCAGTAAACCTTGGCCTATCATGGCACCGGACCCGAACGCGACCGCTGAAGGCTAGCGCCTCAGATTGCTGATCCCGGAACTTTGAGGCTCGTCGACGATCGCTCTTCGCCGAGCTGGTCCAATTTCCGAAGTCGACCCGTCCCGGTCATTCAACCCCGCGAAGAATGTCCGGCAGCTTCCGAAGGCGTGACGGTCGTCCATTTCGCCACCGCTGAAGCGTTGCGCATGCAAATGTATGTTTCACGACGGCGATTCTTCGCGCGGCTGGGCTCCACGAGCGCGCCACCTTGAAACGCTGCAGCCGAACTGGCGACTAAACCAGTGCGAAAACGTGCTGGTAGCTGAAAAGCCAAGCAGCGTCGCGACTTCGGAGAGCGGACGTTCGCGATTTTCGATATAGCGCGTGACCATGTCGACGCGCGCCGCATTGAGAATCGACGAATAACTCTCGCCGTAGTCGGCCAGCTTGCGGTGAACGGTGCGCCGGTCGACGCCGAGGTGCAACGCAATCCGCTCGAGCGAGCAGACCCCTGCCGGCAACAGCGCAAAGATCAGCTTCCTTACCCGGTCAGGCATGGTCGTGCCCGACTGGACGAGCAACGTATCGAGATATTGCCGGACCTGCTGCGCCATCGCGGGGTCGTACGTCGGCAGCGACTGCTCGAGGTCCGAAGCGCGACACACGATGCCGTCGAAGTCCTGACTGTACTGCGCAGGCATGCCAAAAACCCGTATGCAGATCGCGAGGCTCCGCGGCGCCGCATGCATGAAGCAGATGCTGCGCGGGCGCCACGTTGCGCCCAAAAAGAGAGAGATGGTCCGGTAGAGCACGCCGACTGCCAGTTCGATGGCCTGGCGCCGGGCACCGGCCGCCTGAATCTCCTCGCTGATGATCACGAGGCCCTCGGCTTCCTCGATGCGGATCATGAGCGCCTCGTTCTGCAGGTGCAGATAACGCACCATTGATTCGAGCGCCTTGCGCAAGGTCGGCTCTTCGCGCACCGCGAACGCTAGCGGCCCCAGGTCTGAGAGCTGGCGCGACTCCGCCATGCGTAAGCCCAGATCATCGACGTCGGCCACTTCGGCCGAAGCCTCCAGCAGGCGCACAACGCTATCCACGGGAAGCTTCATGTCCGGGTCCAGCAGGGCATACCGGCTGATTCCGGCCTTCGCCAGTTCCTTATACGGATCTAACCCTAACGAACGCGCAGTCTCGATGTAGTTGGTGAGCGCAGTGCTCCGCAGCATGTACGACATGGTGCTTTCCCGGGGTGTCGCAAAGTCCAAAAGAAATGTCACAAAAAGGCAAACGTAATTTTAGCCAATTTTCGATACTAAGTCCATGCCGCCTACGTGGCCCAACACATGTCTACCCAGGAGACAACCATGAACTTTATCGACGGATCGTTCTATCCCGAAAACCAGGAAAAACTGGTTATCACGGTCGCACCGTATGGCCCTCAGTTTGAGGTCAGCGATTTCCCGGAAGACATTCCGGTCACCATGGAAGAGCAGATCCAGAAGGCAGTCGACTGCTACAACGCCGGTGCCACCGTGTTGCACCTGCACGTGCGCGAACTCGATGGCAAAGGCTCCAAGCGCCTGTCCAAGTTCAATGAGTTGATCGCCGGCGTGCGCGAGGCAGTGCCGGAAATGATCATCCAGGTGGGTGGTTCCATCTCTTTTGCCCCCGAGTCGGATGGCGATATTGCCAAGTGGCTGTCCGACGATACCCGCCACATGCTGGCCGAATTGACGCCCAGGCCGGACCAGGTAACCGTGGCCATCAATTCGAACCAGTTCAACATCATCGAGGCCTTATCTGAAGCGGATGTCGCGGGCACCTCGTTCGCCGACCCGGCAAAGCAGACCGCCTACAGGGAAATGACCATCCCCGCAGGCCCGGCATTTCTCGAAGAGCACATCAAACGCCTCTCGGATAACGGCATTCAGATCCAGTTTCAGTTGGGCAACATCAATTCCCTGGAAACGGTTGAGCGCATGATGCGCCGCGGTGTCTGCAACGTGCCGTTGATCTTGACCTGGATCCCGATTGGTGGCGGCGCTGACTCCATGACGCCGTACAACATGACGAACTTCCTTAACGCCGTGCCTGACGGTGCAGTGGTGACCTTCGAAGCCCAGATGAACAACGTGTTGCCGCTCAACATGATTGCCATCGCGCTTGGCCAGCACGTGCGCTGCGGGATTGAAGACACAATCTGGACGCCAGATCGTTCGCGCAAGATGACCAGCGTTGAGCAGGTCGAACAACTGGTGCGCATTGCCAGGGAATGCGGCCGCCCGGTCGCCAACGCCCGGGAAGCGCGCGAGATCTACAAGATCGGCACTTTCTATAAAAATGCCGATGAAACACTCGCCGCCAACGGTTTTGCGCCGAACCGCAAACCGGGCCAGAAGGGCTGCGCGCGGAACGCTTGATTCTGGAAAGGTGGCCGGTGCGAAGCCGGCCGCCGGATACATCAGCGCTCATTGCGCGCCGTCATTTTCCTTGTGAGTCCGTTTTATGAGTACCCGGAACAAAGTCATCATCACCTGCGCTGTCACAGGCGCGATCCATACCCCGTCGATGTCGCCCTACCTGCCGGTGACGCCTGAGGAAATTGCCGATGCGGCAGTCGGGGCTTGTGAAGCAGGCGCTTCCATCATTCATCTGCACGCTCGGGATCCCCAAACGGGAAAACCGGATCAGCGCCCCGAAGCATTTGAGCCTTTCCTCAAATCGATCCGCCAGCGCAGCCCGGCCATCATCAATCTCACGACGGGTGGCTCGCCCTACATGACGGTTCAGGAGCGCATGCTCCCTGCCAAGGTTTTCAAACCGGAAATCGCGTCCATGAACATGGGAACGATGAACTTCGGCCTGTTCCCGATGTTGAACCGTTTCAAGGAATTCAAGCACGACTGGGAACGGCCGTTCCTCGAAGGCAGCAAGGACCAGGTGTTCCGCAATACATTTGGCGATCTGGAAACCGTGTTCGAGGAGCTTGGGCCCAACAACACCCGCTATGAGTTCGAGTGCTACGACACCGCTCACCTCTACAACCTGGCGCACTTCGCACAGCGAGGTCTGATCAAGCCGCCATTCTTCATCCAGACCGTGTTCGGCATCCTGGGCGGCATCGGTACCCACCCCGACGATGTCATGCACATGAAGCGTACTGCCGACCGCCTGTTTGGCGACGCCTACCGGTGGTCTGTGCTGGGCGCTGGCGTGAACCAGATGAAGATCGCAGCGATGGCGGCTTCCATGGGTGGGCATGTGCGCGTAGGACTGGAAGACAGCTTGTGGCTTGGCAAAGGTCAATTGGCCAGGACCAATGCGGAGCAAGTGACCAAAGTACGCCAGATTCTCGAAGGCCTGGGCCTTGAGGTGGCAACGCCCGACGAAGCGCGCGAAATCTTGCAGCTCAAGGGTGCAGACCAGGTAGCAATCTGATAGCGGTGTGCAGGTGCAGGAAGCGCATCATCGATTCGAGCACCTTGCACATTGTTGGCGCTTCCGGACGCTTGTTTCGATGTAGACGGACACGGGATGCCTCGCAGCATGGACGACTAGTGCTTACCCGGGGTGTCTCAAAAACCAAACTGAATGTCACAACAAAGCAAAACGGACATTCCCTGATCTTCGATACTACGTTCCATGTTGTTCGACACCTTCGACGAGTCCAGCGTCAACACAGTAAGGATCACGCATGAATTTTCTGGGCGATTCGGCGTGACAGATGCGGTAACGGGCCGCCCACTGCGGCGGGCCGGCATACATTGAGCACGGAAGCGCTTTCTACGTAAAGCTTCCTCTCTGGAGACACTCATGAATTTACTCCCCGGCACACCGCCGGACGGTGCTGGCGACGGCTACCTCGTCGGTCGGACACACGCATGGTTCGCATTCGCAATGACGTTTGCCCTGATGCTCTTCGACTACATCGACCGTCAGGTCATCGTGTCGCTGTTTCCGCACCTGAAACTTGCCTGGAACCTGTCGGACAAGCAGCTGGGCGCGCTGGTCTCGGTGATCTCCATCGTCGTCGCGGCAGGTGGCATTCCCGTGGCGTTGTGGGCAGACCGCTTCAGCCGCGTGAAGAGCATCTTCGTGATGGCGGCGCTCTGGAGCGTCGCATCGATCTCGTGCATGTTCGTACGAAACTACGGCCAGATGTTCGCCGCGCGCGCGCTCGTTGGCGTGGGCGAGACCGGCTACGGTTCAGTCGGCGGTGCGTTGATAGTGAGCCTCTTTCCGAAGCGGCTGCGCGCGACGTTGCTGGGCGCTTTCCTCGCAGCCGCCTCGATCGGCTCCGTGCTAGGCGTCATCCTTGGCGGTGTCATCGCGGCACACTGGGGCTGGCGGGCTGCATTTGGCGTCGTTGGCATACCTGGGCTTGTGCTGGCCTTCCTGTACCTGCTCGTGCCGGATTACAAGACTGTCGCACTGGCACCGGGCAAGGGTCATGCTCCGAAGACCGCGTGGACGTTCTCGAAGCAGATCCTGAAACTGCTGGGAAGCTCTCCGGCGATGTGGTGGACGTGCCTCGGCGCCGCCCTCCAGCTGATCGTCGTCTCCACCATCTGGTCCTGGCTGCCGAGCTATTTCGTTCGCTACCACGACGCCCGGCCGGATCAGGCCGCCATTCACGCAGCGGCGATCGTGTTGTGCGGTGCTGCGGGATCGGTGGTGTGGGGCTTCCTGGCTGACCGCCTTGCCGTGCGCCGGCCACGCCGTAGCCTCAATATGATGGCACTCCTTACTGTCTTCACGACGCTGGTTCTGGCCGCCGTTTTCGGCGGCGTGGTTCCGGCTCGCTGGGAAACCGCTGCTATCGCGATCGGCGGGTTCCTGATGACGTGCACGATGGCGCCCGCTGCGAGCGTGGTGTTCAACGTGATCCATCCGGGCGTGCGTTCCACCGGGGCTGCGGTCCTGTCGCTGTTCCAGAACCTCTTTGGTCTCGCCGTGGGGCCGTTCGTGGCCGGTGTGTTCTCCGATGCCTGGGGACTGAAGGGCGCGCTCGCCATCATGCCGGCGTTCGGGTTGCTCGCCACGGTGTGCTTCCTGGTTGCGCGGCGGACCTACGAATCGGAGGTGACGGCAGTGACGCAGGCGGTTCATCTGGAAGCCGCGTCCGCGCCGGCCGGCGCGAATACGGTGTTCTCCGCTTAGGCTCAACTTTGACACCAGAATTGACCGCCGTGTGCCGGGAGTGCATCAAGATCGCGCTCTCGGCGCGCGGCGGGAAGCAGCCGGGGAGGGCGCAGCAAGCGCTGCTCGCCCCCCACGGCCAACTATTTGACATCAGGTAATACAGGAGCAGCACATGGCAAAGGCAATCCGCTTTTATGAAACCGGGAGCCCCGAGGTTTTGCGTTACGAGGACGCCCAGGTGGGCGAGCCTGGACCGGGTCAGGTGCGCCTGCGCCACGAGGCTGTCGGGCTGAATTTCGCCGACATCTACTTTCGCACCGGCCTGTATCCGGCGGCGCTGCCCTCCGGGATCGGCACCGAAGCCGCCGGCGTGGTCGAAGCGGTGGGTCCGCACGTCACCAGCGTCGCCGTTGGCGACCGCGTGACATACACGGGCGCGTACAACACGCTCGGCGCGTACACGACGGAACGGCTCATCGACGCGGCGCCGCTCATCAAGCTGCCCGAGGCGATCAGCTGCGAAACCGCTGCCGGCATGACGATGCGAGGCCTGACGGCCTCCTATCTGATGCGCCGCATCTACGCATTCAAGAAAGGCGACACGGTCCTCATGCATGCGGCAGCAGGCGGCGTGGGCCTGATCGTGTCGCAATGGGCGAAGCTGCTCGGCCTGACCGTGATCGGCACGGTGTCGAGCGAGGCCAAGGCCGAGGTGGCGCGCGCACATGGCTGCGACTACACCATCAATTACAGCGAGGAAGACGTGGCGAAGCGCGTTCGCGAGCTGACAGGTGGAACGGGCGTGAACGTAGTCTTCGACAGCGTGGGCAAGGACACCTTCGAGGCTTCGCTCGACTCGCTCAAGCGCCGTGGCCTCCTGGTCTGCGTGGGGACGGCGTCGGGACCAATTCCGCCGTTCAATCCACACATTCTGGCGCTCAAGGGGTCGCTGTTCGTAACGCGCCCCGCACTGGCCGACTACATCGCCGATCCCGCGGAGCGCGCAGAACTCGCCGGCGAGCTGTTTGGCCATGTTGCGTCGGGCCGTATCAAGATCGGGATCAACCAGCGTTATGCACTCGAAGACGCCTCCCAGGCGCACAGCGATCTCGAATCGCGCAAGACCACTGGTTCGTCGGTCTTCGTGATCTGATGTAATAAGGACGACGAATATCATGCGTATCGAACAACTGACTCACGCTCTCGGCGCGGAGCTCATAGGCGTCAATCTGGCCGACGCCGTCCACGACGACGGATTGTTTGCCGAGATTCGCGCTGCACTGTTGCAGCACCGCGTGCTGTTTCTGCGCGACCAGGAAATCAGCCGGGAAGAGCATGTCGCATTCGCGCGGCGATTCGGTGAACTGGAAGACCATCCCGTTGCCGGGAGCGATCCCGATTACCCCGGCCTCGTGAGAATCTACCGCACGCCGGAGCAGCCGAACGACCGCTACGAGAATGCGTGGCACGCCGACGCCACCTGGCGCGAGGCTCCGCAGTTCGGCGCCGTGCTGCGTTGCGTGGAGTGCCCGCCGGTGGGCGGCGACACCATGTGGGCGAACATGGCGCTCGCGTACGAGAAGTTGCCTGCGCATGTGAAGGCCGAAATCGCTGACTTGCGTGCCCGCCACAGCATCGAAGCCACGTTCGGTGCGATCATGCCGGTCGAGAAGCGGCTCGCGCTCAAGGCCCAGTACCCGGACGCGGAGCATCCGGTGGTGCGCACGCACCCGGAGACCGGCGAAAAGGTCCTCTACGTCAACGTCTTTACCACGCACTTCACCAATTTCCACACGCCAGAGCGGGTGCGCTACGGGCATGACGCCAACCCGGGAGCCGCCGACCTGCTGCGCTATCTGGTCAGCCAGGCCTGTATCCCCGAGTACCAGGTGCGCTGGCGCTGGAAGCCCAAAAGCATGGCGATCTGGGACAACACCGCAACCCAGCACTATGCGGTGATGGACTACCCGCCGAGCCACCGCAAGATGGAGCGAGCCGGGATCATCGGCAGCAAGCCATTTTGATCAGCAGTACGACGTAAAGATTTTTCGGTATTCGAATATGACACCCACCATCCTCATCGTGCCTGGACTGCGTGACCACGTAGCCGGACATTGGCAGACGCTGCTGGAGGCGAGTCTGCCCAACGCAGTCTCCGTGCCGCCACTGGAAGTCGACAAGCTCAGTTGTGCCGCGAGGGTGGCCGCGCTCGACCAGGCGCTGGCCGCGATCGGTGGGCCGGTGATCCTGGTCGCACATAGCGCGGGCGTCATCACCACCGTGCAATGGGCGCGGCAGCATGCGGGGCGCATTCACGGCGCAGTCCTGGCCACGCCCCCCGATCTCGATACGCCCGCGCCCGAGGGCTACCCGACGAAGGACGTACTCGAAATGGACGGATGGTTGCCCGTTCCGCGTGAACGGCTGCCGTTTCCGAGCATCGTCGCGGCGAGCCGGAACGACCCGCTGGGCGCCTTCGATCGCGTCTCGGAGCTTGCCTCGGCGTGGGGTAGCCGTCTGGTCGATCTGGGCGAAGTGGGACATCTGAATCCGGCATCGGGGTTCGGGGAATGGCCGCTCGCGCAATCGTTGATCCGGGAACTCGTTTGAGCGCACCGCCTGCTGAACTTTCCGTTAAAACCTGTCAGTCATGTCACGTCAGATACCGGTCGCATCCGTCGACGAACTCACCCCTGGGCGGCGCAAGCTTGCCTTTGTCGATGGCCGCAGCATTGTCCTCTTCAACATCGAAGGGAACGTCATTGCCATCGAGAACTCGTGCCCGCATAACGGCGCGTCACTCGCCAATGGCCAGCTCGACGGGCACGTTCTGCGTTGTCCGGCGCATGGACTGCGTTTCGATCTGCGCGCCTGCTCCGAACCGGATGCCCCGGGCTTATGTCCCGCGCGTCTACAGGTCATGGAGCGAGAAGGAAACTTCGAACTACTGATCGAAGATCCGGGCGAGCCGGAATAAGGCCAGACGGAGCCCACCCATAGCAGACGCAGGACGAGCGACGTGGACGACAGTCGACGCCGCCGCCACAACTCATCCCGACCCGAACAGAAATAGCTGCCAGGAAACACGTATGCACGCAACCGAAACCCTTATCACGCCGACGCCATCGGCCTATTCATACCCGCTGCTGGTCAAGCAGCTGCTGCTGAACTCCCTGAGCCAGTATGGGGATCAGGAAATCGTCTACCGAGGCGAGCTGCGGTACTCCTTCCGCGAATTCAGCCGGCGGCTCGGCCGGCTCGCCAACGCCCTGAGCGCTCTTGGCGTTCGACACGGTACGACGGTCGCGGTCATGGACTGGGACAGCCATCGCTACCTCGAAAGCTACTTCGGCATTCCGATGATGGGCGCAACGCTGTTCACGGTGAACGTGCGGCTGTCGCAACAGCAGATTCTTTACACGCTGAAGGACTCGCAGGCGGAAGTGCTGCTGGTCCACGCTGATTTCGTCCCGATGCTCGAGCAGATCCGGGCGGAACTGCCGTCGGTTCGTCATGTGGTCGTGCTTGCGGATGGAGAGCCGATGCCGCAAACGGACATGGCGGTGGCTGGGGAGTACGAGGCGCTGCTGGCCGACGCGCCGCCTGAATTCGAGTTTCGTGACTTCGACGAGAACACGCGTGCGGCGATGTTCTATACGACCGGCACGACCGGTGACCCGAAGGGCGTGACGTACAGCCACCGCAACCTCGTCCTGCATGCGATGGCGACGGCCATGAGTCTGTGTGCGCCGCGCGAAGGGCAGCGGCTGCACCGCGAAGACGTCTATATGCCGATCACACCGATGTT
Organism: Paraburkholderia sp. J7; assembly: GCF_905220155.1. Taxonomy (NCBI): domain Bacteria; kingdom Pseudomonadati; phylum Pseudomonadota; class Betaproteobacteria; order Burkholderiales; family Burkholderiaceae; genus Paraburkholderia; species Paraburkholderia sp. J7. The sequence goes on from NZ_CAJMYZ010000042.1 coordinate 14,339, forward strand.
CCATGTGATGGCCTGGGGCATGCCCTACATCGCCGTGATGCTCGGTCTCAAGACGGTTCTGCCCGGGCGCTACATCGCCGAGCGGCTGCTGGAGTTGCGCGAAAAGGAGCGGGTCACGTTCTCCCACTGCGTGCCGACGGTGCTGCAAATGCTGTTGCAGGCCGCACGCAGCGCGGGCAAGAGCCTGTCGGGGTGGACGTTCATCATCGGCGGGTCGGCGTTCTCGCCCGCACTTTGCGACGCGGCCCTGGAGTTGGGGGCCGATGTGTTCTCCGGATACGGGATGTCGGAGACCGGCCCGATCGTGGCGCTGGCGCAGTTGCCGCCCGGCTATAAGGCCGCGAGCCATGAGGAGGAGGTGCGCCTGCGCTGCTCCACCGGGCGCCCGGTGGCGATGGTCGATTTCCGCGTGGTCGACGAATGCATGAAAGACGTGCCGCGCGACGCAAAGTCCCACGGTGAAATCGTGCTGCGCGCACCTTTTCTGACGATGAGCTACGCCAACAAGCCGGAGGCGTCGGAGGAGCTTTGGGCGGGGGGCTACCTCCATACGCAGGATATCGCCGTGACGGGGCAGCACGGTTTCGTGCAGATCGTGGATCGCATGAAGGACGTCATCAAGACCGGCGGCGAATGGGTCTCGTCGATCGAGGTGGAGCGGCTGATTGCCGAGGTGGCGGGCGTGCAGGAGTGCGCGGTGGTGGGCGTGCCGGACGCGAAGTGGGGCGAACGACCGGTCGCGCTCATCGTGCGCAGACCTGACGGCGACGTCACTTCCCAGCGCGTTCGCGACCATTTGATGACCCACGCACAGGCGAACCGCATCAGCCGCTATGCGGTGCCTGAAGCGGAGCGCATTGCCTTCGTCGAGGAAATTCCGAAAACGAGTGTCGGCAAGATCGACAAGAAGCGCATCCGCGCATGGATTGACTGAGCAACGGATTTCAGAAAACGCCGGGCGACATCGAATCGCCAGGCACACCAAACCAAACGGAGACACCATGAAAGTCAAACTCGCCGCCGCTGCGGCGCTGGCAGCATTCGCCTGTACGGCACACGCACAATCGTCGGTCACGCTGTATGGCGCGCTCGATTCTGGCCTGCTCTACCAGAGCACGTCGGCGTCGTTCTCGGCGGCGCCGTTTTTGCCGAACACGAAACTGAACGGCAACGCAGGCCATGTGGTTCAGCTCAAGGACGGCGGCATTTATTCGAGCATCTTCGGTATGAAGGGCTCGGAGGACCTTGGTGGCGGGTACGCAGCCAACTTCAAGCTCCAGGGAGCGTTCAACAGCTCCAACGGCCAGCCGGGCAAGTCCGGCACGCCGACGGCAAGCTCGGTCTTCACGCAGGTCACGACCGTTGGTGTGTCGGGCCCGTTCGGCAAGATCGACTTCGGCCGCCAGTTCGCGCCGATGGCCTACGCGATGGCCGAGACGGACGTGCGCAACGCGCAGTATTTCGGCAGCGTGCTGACCGCCTGGCTGACCATGAACACGATGTCGGGCTGGACGGGAAGCAACTCGAACGCCCAGATTGGCGCACTGTATGACGACAACGCCATCGTCTACAACTCGCCGTCGTTCTACGGTGTGTCCGCAGCACTCGAGTACGCGCCCGGCGGCGTGGCGGGGCAGGCCCAGGGCGGCACGCGCGAGTCGGCAGTGCTCAAGTATTCGGGCTTTGGCCTGAACGCGGATGCCGTGTACTACAACGGGCACGACGCCAATCCGTTCTCGTACGCCGCGACCGCTGCCGGCCTGGCCAACGGCACGCCTGCAACCGGTCTGAACAACAACCGCTTCGTGTACTTCGGCGCGAAATACACGTGGCACGGCATCTCGGTCTCCGGTTCGTTCAGCAACGGGCGCAATCCAGCCAACACGAACGGGGTGCCAAAGGCCTTTGTTGTCTCGGGTGATTTCGATATGTGGACGGGCGGTCTCGGCTACCGCTTCTCTCCTGCGCTCAACTTCACCTCAGGCGTCTACTACATCAAGGACAACAGGAACAACCAGAACCAGTCGACCGCCTATGCGATCGGCGCCGACTACAGCCTGTCGAAGCGCACGCTGGCTTATGCCCAGGTCGGCTACGTGTCCAACCGCGGACAGATGAACCAGGAGCTCATCTATGGGACGCCTGTTGCTCCGGGCAAAAACACCACGGCCGTCAGCATCGGCCTGCGCCACACCTTCTAACGGGTATCCGGGGATTGGGCCGGCACTGCACCGGCCCACCGTGGCGCAGTCTGCCGACCAACCCGAAGCTCGAGTCGGGTTGGCTTTGTTATTTCCGAGTTATTGCAGCAACCAAAGGAGTATGTAATGAACACCACTATCAAGACCTTCAGCCTGGCGCTCTGCGCATTGCTCGCGGCGGCATCGCTGAACGCGTCCGCTCAATCCGAAGCCAGCGCACCCAGCGCCAAGGTCGTGGCGGCGTCCGGCACAACAGCGCCCGCTATTCCGGGCAACACCAGGCTGCGGCGCGCGGTGTACACCGCGATTGCGAAGCACAAGGAAATCCACGGAGGCAGTATCGGTGTTACAGCCAGGGATGGGGCTGTCACGCTGAATGGCACGGTGACCGATGCCGCGCAGGTCGACAAGGTGGCCGAAATCGCCAGAGGCGTTCCTGGCGTGAACTCGGTGACAAACAAACTCACGGTCCAGAAGCCCCTGGGCGGTATGTAAGCTTGAAAGGCACGCCGGAAGCCATGTCGGAAATGGCGGGCTGACTCTGGCTGCGGGACCGATATGACTTTATCCAGCTCTGTCACTTCGACAGGGCGCCACAGCAAGACGTCGGCATGAGGAAACTCCAGTGTTTGCGAGAGGCAGACCGTTGCCTGACGCATGGAAGGAAACAGACAATGGAAACGATGCTGCGCTCGGTCTCATTGAGCGGCTATTTCGACGTGGCGCTGCGGGTTGGTCTGAACGCGGTCGAACTCGCGCGCGAAGCGGGTCTTGAGGCCGCATCGCTTGCGAACCCGGACGAGCGCATTCCGGCCGCTGCGGCGTGCCTGCTGCTCGAGCGTTCGGCGGAACAGGCGTCGTGCCAGACGTTCGCGCTGCAAATGGCTGCAACCCGGAGCGGATTCGCCGCCGGGGTCGTCGATGTGCTGCTCGCACACAAGCGCACGCTGCGCGAAGTCTTGCTCGTTGGCACCACATACGGCCAGCTCCTCAACGAAGCGCTCGCCGTGCATGTCGAGGACACGGGCGCAACGGTCACCATACGAGAGGAACTGGTCGTTGATAAGGGCGTCGCCAGGAACCAGGCGGTTGAACTCGCGGTCGGCGTGCTTGCGCGTCATTCCAGCGCGCGGCTCGGCGAGCACTGGAAGCCTCGCGCTGTCCATTTCGTTCATCAAGCGCCACGCAGTCTCGTGTTTCACCGCCGCTTCTTCGGCTGTCCTGTGGAGTTCGGCAGTGACTTCAACGGCATTGTGTGCGCAACTGCGGATCTCGACTACCCGAACCCCTCCGCTGACCCCGAACTCGCGCGCTATGCGCAAGACCTTGCCGAATCGCTGAATGTGGCGGGTGTCGACTCGACCGCGCTCGAAGTGCGCAAGGCGATCTACCTGTTGCTGCCGTTAGGGCAAGCTACCGTCGAGCAGGTCGCTGCACATCTGTGCATGAGCGTTCGGACCATGCAGCGACAACTCGAGCTTGCGAATACCAGCTTCTCACGCTTGACGGAGGGAGTGCGGTACGAACTCGCTGTACGTTTCATGAGCAATTCGCGCTATCCGATCGGGCGGGTTTCGGGGCTGGTTGGATATTCGCATCAGGGGACGTTTACGAACTGGTTCGTCGGACGTTTCGGCATGACGCCGCGCGACTGGCGCAATAGCCGCACGAGGCGGCTGTGCTGATTGCCGGCGACAATCCTCCGAGATCTGCGAAGAGGGCGGTCGATCCAAAGCTCCGTATGCAGTGATTCGTCGAGGGACCGTTATTTGGGGCGATGCCGCCTTTCGAATGTCAGTATTGAGCCATCGGCCAGCGTCCACTCTTGGCCGTTCAGCGCCCGACGAACTAACGCGATGATCGTCTCGGGAGTGCGTGCGATGCAAATGGCATAAGATGACGCCCCCCCTGTGCGCCATTCGAGCCAGCGCGAGCGAAACGACCGCTGTCAGGGGTGCTTCGGCCCGTCGCCGACTCAATTCAGTCCATCTGTAGTCGACCGCCGCAGTGAGTCGCCTCATAGCAAATTGAAACGGTCAATGACCGTTCCCCGTCGGCTGCATCCACAGCGGCACCTTCGGTCAGACGTAAAGAAAGTTTTCTCCGAGCCGGCGCCGCGGGTTCGCTCTGAACGACTATTGAGTAGACAACGCAATCTCTGCTTTCAGCTTTTCGACGAGTTGACTACCCTTTGCAACTTGATCATCTCCTCCAAGCGAGTCGAACATGTTTTTGACGATTTCGATGCTCTGGGCAATGGCGTCGTCGTCGATCAACGAGATGTCTAGCGAGGCGACATCAGCGGGCGCAGGTGCCGCACTTCCTACAGCTAATGCGGCAACGCGCATCGATACGTAGAACAACAGGTTATTACGGCCTTGTGCGTCAAGGTCCGTGCGGGGTCGTAGAGCGTTGAAAACCCTCTTGACAATTACCGCGGCAACTCGGTACAAGCCAATCGGCATCGCGGTTGAAAATACTTTTGCATAGTCCTCGTCCTTTTTTAGTAAGGACGACGGTCGTGCACGGGCGTCATCAGGCCTTTGCAGCAAGATCGACATCACCGCTTGCGCCATAAGCGAAATGCTCACGATCTGATCAACGGATCTTCCCTCATTTTTATAAAAGTTTTTGCGCCGATCATAGAAGAGATTATAGGGACGCAGATGCGCCTCAATGTCTCGATGGATCTTGTCTGTGGCACGAAGGGACGCCGCCGGTATAGTGGTTTGACTATTGGTTGCCTTGATTACTCTATCTCGACTCTCCGGTTTAGTGGGCACAATTACACGCACCAACAAATTGCGTTCATCTCCGGATGTGTTTGATTCCGTGAAATAACGATAAATTTCATTTGAAGTCTGCAAGCCGTTGACAATCTGTGGATCCTCAAGAGTAAGTGTCTTCGCGCTAACCGTAGCTTTACCAGCGATGATGGTTACTCCGTTGTTAAGCCACCAAAAGTCTTCACCTCCCGTAGTCCTCAAAGACGTAGAAATCTCCTCGTTCACCGTGGTCGATCCTTGGTAGTCACGGACGTTCGCTTCAAACAGGTTTCGACGCAGCCTACCAATCTCATCCCGAATAAATGCATTGAAGTCGCGAAGCTTAACGAGGGCAACATACCCAACATCTCCGGCTGAACTAATTGGGTTCTCAGCTAAGCTCAGGTTGTAAGCCGCGGGAGGTTCTTGCCGAGCCAATGACAGCAGTTTACTGGCGCCGAGAAAATCAAACGAAAAATCCGCATTAGAAAAGAGGCCACGCAGTTTTCCACCCAATATTTCCGTTTTTCGAACGACGTTGGGATGCACCGACTCACCTTTGGTAGCGTAAACGTATCGGAAGCGTAGGATAGGAAACCTAGAGGCTAAGCCTGCATATATGCGGCGGAAGTTTCCGACCGAGGCACGCACACCTTCATTGAAGACAGATTTTAACGCGTCAAGATCCTTAGCCAGATTGAACAAATCCTCCGTTGAAGCTGTGAGTTTTTCAACGGCAGTCTCACTGAATCCGTCGGTCAACTTCGATTGGATCAATATGGTTTCAATGACAACCCCTTTTTTCAGGGGAGAAATGTCGAAGTCTTCCTGCGCCAATTCGCCATTGACAATCACATATATCGAGTCGATACCACCGTCTTGGCTTCCATCGACGATCCCAGACTCTATCTCGTCGTAGCCAAGGTCGAAATCTTTGAGCACCTGTTCGGCAACGAATATTTCAAAGAACTCTGACTTTGAGGTAGAGGGGGCCCGTTCTTGTTGTTGCTGATCGATGATCTGCTCAAGAATAATTTTGTCGTTGGAACTCACATTCGTTTCCTGACTGAGGGAGTGGAAGGAAAAATCTGCCAGTTATTATAATCCGACGAAAGCAAGGTTGTTGATTCGGCGGCAAAATCGAACGGACTCACGACTTCCAAAAGGGCGCCAACAGCACAGAGCAGTCGACGACATGGAGGGCCCGCACAAGAAGCAACGGAGCAACTGGCCCACCCGCTTTAGCCATCCTTGATTTCCGCAACGAACTTCTAAAATGGGTGCCCACAGCAATAGCCGTCATGAGCTGGGTGACTGATTCTGAAGTAAGAGCCGACGCCTAAACGTCCGAGCGACGTCGGGGGCGAGTGACCGGACATGGCCGAACGCGGTCCGACGGTGAGCCGACGACGGACGCTTGCGTCGATCCGACCGCATTCGGCAGAAGTCGACCCACTCCGGTCAGATGGCCTTCTCCAAACCGGTCAGTCAGCTGAAGTCAGTTTTTGCGAACCGGAGTGCCCAAAAGCGGCCGTTGGCGACTTCACCCAATCGGCCAAAGACGGACGGTCGACAACGTCTTAAAGATCGTCAACAATCACCGAGATAACCAACGCCACCGACGACCGGTGCGAATGGAAAATCTTGAAGTCATGCTCCGCGCAGCGACTCCTACCGACGAGGCATTTCTGTTCGAATTGCGGAGAGCGACGATGGACGATGGACGATCACCTGAAATGTGCTGGCGAATCGACCGAGGAGCACGTTCATTGGGAGCGTCTTCGCTATCGCTACAACGACGCTCATCTAGTCTGTTTCAAGTCGGAAAGATTTGGACTTTTCAAATTTTTCGGGAGCCGCACGAATGGACCATCGTGCAGATCTAGATCCTGCCGACCCACCAGGGTCGCGGCATCGCGGGACATCTGCTCGGCGAATTTTTACGACAGGCAGACGGCGCTGGCGTACCAGTCAAGCTAAGCGTTTTGAAAGGGAATCGGGCGATAGACCTTTACCGACGCTTTGGTTTTCAGGTAGTAAATTCGACTGACACGTCGTTACAAATGAGGCGGGGGTAAGCGACTGGCGGCGTGGCCATGAGTGGAAGTAGCCCCATGCCCGAGATTTATATGGCACTATTTGCGGAGCGATGAATTAAATTTATTCGGGGGCTGTCTTGGAACAAGAGGGGAAAAAACCTGACCTGGGAACGACCATTTTCGTGGTCTTGGCCATCTTTTGCAGTGGCGTTTTCTTTACGTATGAGTTGGTCCGAGCCGCTATCTTCGGTGTAGTTCTTGGCTCCGCGAAGCGTCATGAGACGATGCACGATGTGTTTCATGCTACGGACCCCGGAACCTTCGACATGACGGTGGTCATGTACGCGGTTTTTGACATCCCGATGTTACTGGTTGCATTCGGCATCATCATATCGCTGTTCAAAAGAAAGAATCCCACATGAAAAGCTGTAACGAGTGACAGCACTGAGAAAGGCCGAATGGCTCTTCTGGCTTGCAACATGCCTTTTGCATAAAGCCCGCTGTCGGTGGGATGGCGGCGTCAGATCGTGAGTCAGCGCGCGGGCAGGAGCCGACAGTCGATTTCAGCCGCTGTATCGTTGACAATCAGCGCCTTGTAGTGGCAGCTTTTGATGACGGTGGTTTTCCCGGCCTGCATTAGACTAGTAGAACACATGGACAAGAGCGCGCAGAATCGATTTCCGAATATCACACACGGAGACCGTTTTTCTCAGATGCATCTTTATGTTTGGCTGGCTTTCGGCGCACTGATCTACTGCTCCGACCAGCTAGACAGGTGGCTGAATCTTTCATATTTTTTGATACCCGTAATTCTCTTGCCAGCCGTGGTAGTTGCCATCACTTGGCTCGTTGGTTTTGCCTGGAATTTATGGAATCGGCGCTGGAGGTCACTCGTTTCAGTTGCCCTCGCTCCGGTGGTAACTGTCGCGATCTTTGGCTCATTGCTGAGGCTGCGAATTGATCCTGGCTGGATTCATTTTCAACTCACGCGAGCAACGTATTTACGACTGGTGCATGAGAGTGAGGGAGCCTCGCCGAAACACCTTCACTGGGATTGGGGCGATACCGGAGCGGCAACCGGACCGAACATTTTCCATACACTTGTCTTTGACGAAGCGGATAAACCACCTTCAGGACATCCTCCGGCTGACGAGCAGGGCTCGTCTATTTCCGTGCGTCCTATGGGGGACCATTTTTTCCTAGTCACGGAGGTCTTCTGAAGGCACCACGCCAGACACACGCTCGCGCGAATGCGCGAAACGAATGACCGCTTCCAGGTGTGCTCAATGTCCCCTCCGGGTCGGGCTGAGTCCGTCCGCGCTTCGAACTCATCCCCTGAAAACGGCCGTTGAAATTTCGCTGCCCGAAAGCCGCCAGTCGTCAACGCGCGCGCCCCACCCTGAACTGCCCTTCAGTTTTCCCCAGAACGGCCGTTCAACAGTCTGGAATGTTCGGATCAAAATTGCGATGTTCACGCCAGAGTTTTCTACAGCCGACGCCACGGAACATACACTGATCGCCAATCATTTTGTCGAGACGCAAGTAGCGCTGAACCTCAGCGTTGCGTTCATTCGAGCACGTGTACTGTTTGGCCGACAACACGTACCGCTGCCCGCCGCAAGATTTGTGGTGGTCTATGATGTCCGTGGGCAAAAAGTGACAGACGAGCTTGAAGATTGTCTTCAACGGGCGCTCGGGGACGTGGCCGAGATTCGGGTGAAACGGTCATGAGCTTTCAACTTATGGTTCGCAGTATATCCCTGAGCGACGTTGAGCATAGCCTTGACTTCCTCAACGGTAGAGCCGAAGTATTTTCGGTCGATTCTGAGACCGTCGGGATCGCAATCCCGACTCGCTTGTTTGATACCGTCGGCGAGGACAGGATTCGAGAAGCTCTACGGCACATGATGGTCTATGACCTTTACTCTGGCGACTGGAGCGGCTAGTAGTCTGTCTGCCGGCGCGACATACAGCGCCGATCATTCGGCCTTGATTTCGCCGATCAGGAGTGCTGCGATACTGAAGGGGTGAATTGCCGACGATCCTAAGCCCGGTCTCGAGTGACCGTTTGTGGGCCGCGTTGAGACAGTGTCGCCGGCGATTCGCTCGTCGGAAGCCGGCCATTGAGGGAGGGTGAACGGAACCTCGGCTATTCGAACTGCATGTCGACTTCGACGGGCGGCTCCTGGCCGCCTAAGGTCTATGACGGAAGTTCTCATACGGCAGCTCGCGCACAATCCGCGTGCCATCGACGTCAGCCTAGACCACGCTTGGTACCAGCGCGTGCGCTGGTAAGCGTCCACGCCGGCGTGCTGGCCGCAGGTGGCGCCCACGCATTCAGGTATGCTCACGAAATGGTGTGCTACGGCCGGTATGTATGAACGCGCACATTGCGCCTGGACTTCGGGCTGTCAATCTTCCGCGGATCGCCTATACCACTATATGTCTGCCGGACAGCCGGAGGCCGGCTGAGGTCCCGCGCTACGGGCAGGGGAAGAAGAGGCATGGGCGGCTTTCGCGAATACATGAAACGGCTCACCAGCCGCTCGTCCGCGAGCGACCAGGTCGGCTACGTCAGCGAGTACGTGGCGTTGCCAGACGTGGTCCTCCAGCCGGTCGGGAAACTGGACACCCCTCGGGGGCTGGTTGCCTGGAACACCATCAACACCACCACACAGCCGCCTCGCCTGCTGTGCTACTGGGCATCGAAAAGCGCGTACGAGCATGACCGCCTGGGATGGGAAACGGCGCTCAAACCGTCATATACGCTGCACGCCGAGGGATACGTCGACGAGTTCCATTCGGAGCGCTTCAGCCTCGGCAAAAACAGTCGCTACCTGCAGAATGGCGTGCTCGCGATTGCCGGACTGCTCGCGGCGCTCACGACCATTCACAACTTCTGGGACCTGCTCTTCGCCCCTGCGAGGGTGATGTTTCGTTACGATGACAAGGACTTCAACCTGATCCAGGGTGACGCGATCAACCTGAAGCTCACGCTGGTTAACCAGATCCAGACGCCCAATGAAGACATCACGGTGCACGCCGTCGCCATCCCCGTTGTGGGGCAGGGGACTGCCGCCGCAGCACAAGCCGCACCGCGTGCCTCGCCACCCCGGACGCTGAAGGTCTCGGAGACGGACATTCCGGAGCTCACCGGCGGCGAGAAACGCGACCTTGTCGTCTCGGGTGAGCCCCCGGCGCCGGGCAACTACATCGTCAGGGTCACGGTTCAGACCACGGCAGGGCTGGTGCGTGGCAGCCGTCAATTCGACCTGAACCGGCCGCTGAAAGTGTGGCCCGATCATCCCGTGACGCGCTTTACGCTGAACGGGATCCGGAATTCACAGGACGGTGCCTTTGCCGGCGAAGTCGATATCGGTCGCGCGGGCGCCGAAGTGGTGGAATGCACCATCCAGATCGCCCGCTCGGGCGAATTTGCGCACTACGGGTTCGAGGCCTCCGAAGCGCCACGCAAGGCGCCCGTTCCCGTGCACCGGGGGCCACCGGGCTCAGACGTCTTCGTGATTGGCTGGTCCATGAAGCCCGCCCGCGCGAAGCAGACAGTCAAGGTCTATGTCAACCTCATCCCGCCCGGTGTCACCGACTGGGCGGCAGTGAAGCGGGTGACCGCTTTTGAATGTGAGTACACCTGAAAAAGGAGCGCTCATCATGAACGCGACACGGTGGCTGGCCATACTCACCGCGCTGCTATGCGCCCAGGGGGCGTGGGCGCAGCAGACCCTCACGGGCACGGTTCTGGACCTAGGCGAGGGGCAGGGCAGGGGTCTGGCGGGGGTGAAGATTCTCGTCCGGTGCCCGGGCGCGGCCGACATTGAGGACATCACCGACGCCGACGGCCACTATGCGATCGCCCTGCCGCAGAAGGTCAAGCTGCCGGTGGTCGCCGAGTTCCGAAAAATCAACTACCGGGATGACCCGATGGTGATCAACGTCACGGAGGCCCAGGTCCATGACATGAAGGTCCCGCTCATCCGCTCCAGACAGTCAGGCGCCTACAACGAGCAGGTGGCCGAGAACATCTACACGCAGCAGAACCCCGAGCAGCAGGCCGCACAGATCTACGCGGTGGCCGCCTTGCCCAAGGACCAGCGCGACGAGGTGGAGCACGCTCTCGCGGGCAAGGGCGACCCCGCGCTGCTTAGGCAGCTCACCGCACAGAGCGTCATGCGCGATGAGTACATGCGAGTGCGCGACGGGCTGGATGCGAACAAGTTTTCCCGCGTGTACGCGACCCCCGACTTCGCCCATTCCAGCGTGAGCCTGCACGGTGAGCTCGCCAGCCCGCTCGAGAAAAAGCAGCTGGAAAGCATCATCCGGGACCCGAACGGGATCAGCGCAGAAAGGGTGGGTCGCGCGCCGTCCATGCAGATTCAATGAGTGCAGCCAGCGCATGCCGCGTGTCCTAGTACGAATCGCCCAGATTTCCGGAAGATCCAACGGCGGCTTCTGGCCGGTGAGTTTTCCATTGTTCCACGGCACACGATTGGCTGTGCGACCTTTCTGCGTTTCCATGATGGTCTCCTTCCAGTTGAAGGGAGATCCAGTGTGCCGTCTCGCAGTGGAAGCAGTGGTCGCTACCCGACCCGTTGCGGCCGGTCGTTTCTGGCGCGTGTCAATGGCTGCTCGCAACCCGATTGTGTTGAAAAAGTCGCCCGTAGTTCGGAATGTTCGGTATCCTGGAAGACATCGGTCGACGGGAGTGATTCGTCATGATGGGTCAACAGGGCAGCGGACAGGACGAACTCTTCTACTCGTTCAACCTTGATAACCACGTCCCTCGCGAACATCTTTTGAGAGGCATCGATCACTTCCTTGATCTGCGCGATCTACGCCAGCATCTCGCACCGTTCTACAGCCCGATGGGACGGCCATCGATTGATCCGGAGCTCATGATCCGCATGTTGATCGTCGGCTACTGTTTCGGCATCCGTTCCGAGCGCAGGCTATGCGAAGAGGTGCATCTGAATCTGGCGTATCGATGGTTCTGCCGCCTGGGGCTGGAGGCCGCCATACCCGAACACTCGACCTTCTCCAAGAACCGACACGGTCGCTTTCGCGATAGTGATGTGCTGCGCCATGTATTCGAGTCAGTACTGGGTCGATGCATGTCCGAAGGGCTCGTAAAGGGTGAAGGTTTCGCGATTGACGCGAGCATCATCAGAGCCGACGTGAGTTCGGTCCGCGGTGTTCGGGGTTCTGAGCCCGTCGACTGGGGTTGCCTCAAGGGCCAGAGCCGTGCAGTGCGGGAGTATCTGGAAGCATTGGAAGAAGCGAATCCAGCGGGCACCGAAGCGGCGGAGAAGGCAGAGACACCGACGCCTCCCAGGAGGCTATCTCTGACGGATCCCGCCGCGAGCTGGACAGCTGCCGAGGGTGGGTTGCCGTTCTTCGCCTACTCGACCAATTATCTTGTTGACCTGCAGGCAGGGATCATCGTTGACGTCGAGGCGACGCCCGCGAACCGCGCGCATGAAGTGGAATCAACCCGGACGATGATTGACCGCGTTGAGCGGCGACACGATCTCAAACCTCGACGTCTTGTTGGCGACACTGCGTATGGATCAGCAGCGATGCTTGCCTGGATGATCGGGCAGAAAGAGATTGCACCGCATGTTCCGGTCTGGGATAAAACCACACGCAAGGACAACACATTGTCGAGCAGCGAGTTCCAATGGGATGAACTGGCCAACGAATATCGCTGTCCCACCGGGCACACACTACGCAGTGATCGGCGAAAATTCAAAAATCCGCGCTCGCGTGTCACGAAGGCTGACACGATCATCTACCGGGCAAGCCAGCTCGACTGCGAGAGCTGCTCGATGAAAGATCGCTGCTGTCCGAATACACCATTCCGCAAGATCGCCCGCAGCATCCATGAAGCTGCTCGTGACGAAACGAGGCGTATTGCGAAGACGCCTGAGTACAACCGATCCTGCCGCGAGCGAAAGAAGGTGGAAATGCTCTTCGCTCATCTCAAACGCATTCTGAGACTCGACCGTCTGCGACTGCGCGGTCCAAGCGGTGCCCATGATGAGTTTCTGATGGCAGCGACTGCGCAAAATCTGCGAAGAATGGCCAAGAGGTTCATGTCAGGAAGCAAGCAGATGAACCATGCCGTTGCATGACGAGCAAAGGGGACCGTTGCCTCGTTCAAGGTCGCCACTTTGCCGATCACCATAACTCGAAAACGTTCTGCCAACCCATGCGTGTCCGACTAAAACACGACTTTTTCAACACAATCAACCCCAAAACGGTCCTTCGGTGGATCTGCATCTACTCGGCAAACCTCGCAATCAACGACCTGCACGCATCGGCTCCTACGGTAGAAGCCCATAATTCAGCCTCTTTGATCTTGGGTTCAAGCTTTGCTAGAGCACGCTGATCCCAATGCTCTCGAACTGAACCAAGCGGGAACGCATCGGTTTCTGAATCGATAGCCACGAAAATCAAAAAATCTGCGTCGTCGTCAGTGATATCGGTCTCATGGCGCAAACTGGCCAGTTGTCGTGAACCGATCAAAAAGCTCAACCGCCCGTCGAGCATCGCCTGCGCTGTTGAGACAACCTGTTGGCGAACTGATCGCACATATTCCCCATGGGTCGTGTGTTTCTTCACCGTTGCGCCCCATCACAAGTACATAAATTTTCTGACATTTATCTTGCCATTCAGCCGACCCGTCGTATATTCGACAGGCGCGGTGGTATCGCTCTTCGCCCGCTCCATAATCCACGGAATTGGCCGATACACGATCTTCTGACCGTCGATGACCAGATCAAGGACTTCATAGTCCTCCACATAGACCCGCATGATGGCGCGCCCTCGGCTTTGCCATTCCCAATGCGCGGGAACAAGACGCCTCGCCACATTGGCCTCACCAACTCGGGGCGCAACACCTGCGTAGTTGATAATTTCGTAAACCAGCGCTCCTATTAGCAAAAGTACGACCGCATAGAAAAACGAAATGATGATGCCAGAGGCGACCATCCCACTCTCGAATGCGCGAAATGGGAGTAGCAGAAGACGAGGAAGATGCATTTTTAATCCATGCCCGACTATCGAGCGATGACATCGTTTATACGACCATCGGGCGAGAAACTTGAGAGATCGACTGGATGACCGTTCTGGAGACGCCGCCGACGCTTGAATGTCTGGCCGATGCTTCCGGCGACCGTCTCATGTTGGCCGAACCCGGAAGTAGGACGTCGACCATCTGAGTTTCGGAGGCCCCGCGAAGTTGAACTTCCGCAGACGACCCGTTGCGGCCGTTGAGGGGCGAGGCGTCGTGGTGACGGCTTCTGAAGGGCAACGGTCGGTCACACAGTCGTCTCTAGAGATCATCAACCGACACTCGTCGCTGGCGAATCGCAAAAGTCTAAAAACCGCTCATAGCACGCAGCGCATAGGCCTTCGCCAGGCTGAAGTTTTAAGCCTGTCATCTCCCTGCTTTTCCGTTTCAAACGGCAGCAACGGCGCGTGCTCGTAGCTCACCCGCGGCCGGCGGTTGCAAACGCCATCAAGTTACCCATCATAATGTCGTCCCAGGAGTCTCCATCCAGAACGGCATCAATGCCCAGATTCGCAAGCTGAAGCTGAACTGCCACGGCCGTTGCGGCGCGGACGATGCCATCCATGGGCACGCCTGCTTGGTCAAAGCATCGATGTATCCGCTCCACTGCGGGCGGGTGCGATCCGACTTTGCTGTCATTTCCCTGAGGGGTTTCCAGAAACTGGACAGCCAAGAGGGCTACGGCTATGCCTAGTTGCCTTTTCGTTAGTACGGCATCACTTAGACCCGCGGGAAAACACCAGTCTGTCGCTTCTGCGTCCGCCTGATTCTCCTCTTGCGTCGAATAAGTGGTTTCGATCCCATGCCCCAGACGGACGTGAGCAATTTCGTGATGAATACTCCAGGCAAGCGCGCACAAGAACACTTCATTGGCCGCATGCTCAGCACTACCGTGAGTAGGCGTTTGCACAGGCTGTAAAGTGCCCTGCGGCCACGGAGTACGATCACCTTTGTTCATTCTGGAATAAGCCCAATTCAACAACTCGATGGCTTCTGATACTCGCGGTGATTCGCGCAAATCGAACGTGCTACCCGCTCGCAACAATCGTCAACACCCTGCAGGCTGGCGAGAAATCAACAACTACGCAGCCGCCCGCTCCATTACCAGGTTTGCGTACATATCATCAGCCGCAAAGGTAACTTCGCGCCCCAAGTTGGAGCCTCGAAGATATTCGGCCGGAAGATGTGGAGCGTTGCTTTCGTCCCAACACCTTCGCCATGTTTGACCTCTGCCAAGCCGCCGCACCGCATATGAAACCCGGCTCCGCTATCATCAACATGACCCTCGGTCAATTCGAAAACACGGCAGCCGCAAATGCTCGTTTTCGCGACAACGAAGGGCGCGATCACGACCTTTACGGTGGACCTCGCGAAGCTGCTTGCCGCGCAGGGTATCCGCGTGAACCGTGTGGTGCCCGGCCCTGTGTGGACGCCGCCGCAACCGTCGACAAGAACATCGGACGGACTCGCAAAGCTCGCTGGCGATACGCCGCTCGGCCGGCCCGCACAGCCCGCCGAAGTCGCGCCCGCATACGTGCTGCAGACCTCCGATGAGGGGCGCGATATGACCGGGGTGCTTCTGCCCGTTACCGGGGGCATGCGCATGCTGTGACGTCGGCGTGTTCACAAGCGGTGGCACGCATGTTGCGTGAGAAGTGGCAACCCACTTCTCTTGCGGGAGCCCGCCATGATTTCGCTGCCTTTTCCCCGGCTGCTGCAACGACTAGCAAAACCGACCCGAGCCCGCGCTGCCTGCCGGCTTGCCGTACTTGCTGTCTCAGTCGCCACTGCCACCGTCGGCACCATAGCCTGCACGCAACAGACGGCCACGGTCGCGACCGCACCCACCGCGCCCCAGCCCGCGTCCTCGCCCCGTGCCGGGCTTCCGCAAGCCGCCCGAGACATGCATAGCTGGCACGGCGTCGCGCTGGATGTGAGCAGCATCGTCGAGCAGTCCGCCGCCAAGGCGGCATGAAGTCTTTCCTGGGCCAGAGGCGGTAAAACCTATGCTTCAGGCGATCGTGTTCGACATAGACGGAACCCTCGTGGATTCGGTTGACCTGCATCCGCTCGCCTGGCATGAAGCGTTCAGCCAGTTTGGCCACAGCGTCAGTTTCGAGCAGGCGCGCAGTCAGATTGGAAAGGGCGGCGACCAGCCAATCCCCACGTTCCTGTCTGACCATGACAGCGCGGATCATGGGGCAGCACTCGAAGAATGGCGATCCGCACGTTTCAAATCCGAGCATCTCGCCAGCGTTCGACCCTTTTCGCGTGTGCCAGAACTTTTTCGGCACGCTCGCGATGCCGGGCTCAAGATAGCCGTCGCCTCTTCCGCCAAGGAAGATGAACTGCAGAAGTATCTGGAGATTGCGGGCGTAACGAAGCTGAGCGACGCTGCCACCTCGCCATCCGACGCGGATCGCTCGAAGCCCGCGCCCGATATCTTCGAGGCGGTGCTGGCAAAACTGCACGTTGAAGCGTCCAACGCACTGGCTGTCGGTGATTCTCCGTACGACGCCCAAGCCGCAAACAAGACCGGATTGAACTGCATAGGATTACTATGCGGCGGATTCATCGAGAAAGACCTGCGCGCCGCCGGTTGCATCGACGTCTATCCGGGCCCGGCCGCGCTTGACGCGTGTTTCGATTGGTCTCCTCTATCGGCCACACGTACATCTATGTTGGGCCGTGGGGTGCGTTAGCCTTTCCGCGCAAAGATCAATGACGCAGAGGATCCGATTTGCGTCACGCGCGCGGCGCCTTCGATTGGCGAGTTAGCCGTTCCACGATTCGACGTTCAGGACGATCCGTGCGCCGGCTGCACATCCCTTGTGGAATCGCAGCGGCCTTTTCAATCGTGTGCGCTGGCGCTCTGGTGCACGCTCGGGGGAGAGAAATGCAGACGTTTATTCTGTGCAGCAATCCCGCGTGCGACGAGAGACTGGAGACGCTCAGACAGGAGATGGGCACTGCCTGCCAGCAGTGCGCGTGGTGCCGCGGGATGGGTGGCGACTGGCGCGAGAACGCCACCGCCGGTCTTTGACGGCGAAGATCAGCCGTTCAGTTGCGACTCGACGTTGAGGACGATGCGGGCGACCGGGTTGTTGTCGGCGGAATCCGGAGCGAACTTGATCTGGGCAAACGTGACAGCAGCGAAAGCGACGACGACGAGGGCAGCAGATGTGGCGATGCGGGGAATGTATTTCACAGGGACTTCCTTTCGAGGTGTAGGCAGAAACTGGCGAAGCTGACAGGGGGCCGAATCACTTCGGTGCGATGGCTGTCGATAACCGGCAAGGCCGCACACGGGGTCCGATCGCACCTGGCGATCTGGACCGCACTGCAAAAAGAGGGGCGACCCAAACCCAGCCACTATAAAAGTTTTACCCGTGTGTGCAGTGCGACACCCGGTCGCCAGTGGGTGCTTAATTCTTGACCAGTGCACGCCACCGTGTTGCCGCAACCCAAAAAATGCTGTCCGCTGACCACCAACGAAGCGAAGCGGCCGTCTGAATGACACAGTCTCAGCAACCGTAGAACTCAATAATTCTGTCACCGGCTCAACCTTGCGGCGACGTGCTCAGAGCCGCACTTGTAGACACATTTAATGTGGTCTACGGTAGCTGCGCGATCTCGGGCAGCGCTTTTCACAGGGGACGTAGTGCGAACTCTGGCAGTCATCGGAGGGGCGGGTGCGACCTGCAACGGCTAACCGCTTTCCATCCGTGGCCGGGTGTATTCTGCGGCGGTATGCCCGACCATTCGGCGCTGTCCGCTGTCACTGTCTGGAGACGCGATGAATACTAGTAACCGGAAGCTTGCTTCCTCTACCTGCCAGCTTGTGCAACCGGGGCGGGAGTTCGAAGGCAAACAAGGGCTCACCTATGCTGTCGGTATCTCCGCGGAAACCGTGGGATCGAAACATGTGCATCTTCAGCTTGCAACCATTCCGCCCGGTGGCCGCGCGAAGGCGCATCTCCACGCAGACCATGAGACCGCTATTTACCAGCTAAGCGGTGTATCGGGGTGCTGGTATGGCGAACGCTTGGAACAACATGCGGTGGTTCGAGCCGGAGACTTCTTTTACATTCCCGCAGGGGTGCCTCATGTTCCGTATAACGCGAGCGCGGATGAGCCTTGCGTTGCGGTGATCGCCCGAACGGATCCCAAAGAACAGGAAAGCGTCACGATGCGGCCGGACCTTGACTCGTTAGTGCCCGGGTCTGGCGTTACGCCCTGATATCCGCACGGATCTGGATTGGCAGCTTGCTGCTACCAGCGAGTTTGCTGCGCGGCTTTTCGTAGAACTCGATAATTGTGTCACCGGCCTCGCCTTGTCGCGGCGTGCTCAGAACCATATTTGTTGACACATTTATTGCTGCAGAAAGTGGAATAAAAGTGTCAATTTGCATGTGAGCGTATTAAATGTGTCAATTCGCCTGCTGCGGGCCGAGCCGCTTCTGAAAGGTTTGCCGCCCGGCGCGGATCCCGCCCGATACCCAGGAGACGGTTCGTCTTGTCCGTTTGCGCGTGCTTGGCAGTTCGAGGCGTATCGCCGAAATCTCGATGATTGCGTGGCGATCACTTCGTCCCCCAACACTCGAATTTTGGGTACCGGAATTGGCCATGTCTGATGAGTGTTGTGGACGTCATCGGACTGGAGTGCCCGCTATTTTTAGGCGGAAAAGTTGCTTCTTATAACGTAGTAGTCCTGATATAAGCGAAGACGATGTAGGCTTGATGACGTTCGAGGGTAACGTTTGATGGGCGTCTCGCATCGCCGCTGCCTCGGCAGACGGAACCGCGCTTCTTCACGGGAGAAGGACTTCTTCCAAATGTGGCAACAGCAGGTTGAGGTCGCGTTGTTAAATCCTATCCACTGAAAGCTTCGTCTGCCTCGTTCTGTCGCGGGATGTCGGATTGACACATTTAATGTCGAAACGTTGACACATTTAATACGCTCTACGGTCGGGCAACCACCGATCGCGTCATCATGAAGCGGGCTATGATCGCCGTCATCGTGTTCCGTGTCTGGGAGGCAATCTTGGCGACGTTCAAGGAACTGAAAGCACAGATGGCCAGGCTCGAGGAGCAGGCGGCGGTGGCCCGGGCTGCGGAGTTCGAGGAAGTCCTCGCGGATATCCGGGCAAAGGTGGCCGATTATGGGTTTACGGAGCGGGACATTTTCGGTCGCGGGCGCGGCCGCCCGCGAAAGACTGCCGCGGGTGTCTTGCCGCCCAAATATCGTGATCCCAAGACGGGGGCGACGTGGTCGGGCAGGGGACGGGCGCCTGACTGGATCAAGAACGCAAAGAACCGCGACAGGTTTCTGATCTCGCCCTGAAGGACCGCTTCGGTGGCAAGGCAACGGGTAGCCTGCTCACAAACTCGGAAACCCGACTAGTCTCGCTATTCACACGCCCTCGGGACGAAGACTCTCGCGTTCGCAAAGGCGAACAGCTTCACAGTCGAGGCTGAGAGTTACGATAGCTCTTGCGGGCGATTGCGCAGGAGGAGCGTGGCTCACGGCGCAAAACCCAGTGGGTCATATCGACCCTTAAGGGACACCGGCCTTTCTACGTAGCGGACGTCCACCGCAGTGACAAGTCTGTAGTGTGGACGTCTGCCCGGACCAATCTGTCAGGTTGCCGCGTCGCGAAGGCAGTTAGTTCGGTCTAGTAGCTCCGCCGCTATTTCCAAAAGCTGATAGTACGTAACGGGATATCCATCCGCTATCTTGATCTGGTGAAGTTCTTGAACGTACTTGTCGAACTTGTTTTCTTGCGGATCGTCCTCTTCCATTCCGACCGGGTGACTGGCCCCAAGAGCATTAGCAATCCGCTTTATCATGATTTCCCGCGATATCTTTACGTGCGGATGAGAGGGGTCGTTTGAGGGCACCTCTAATACGCCGGCCGCCATCCACTCGGCAAACGACATCTGAGATACCTGGGCGACCGGCGGGCCCATGGACGCACGCTGCTTAATCTCGTCCGGCGTCAGAGCACGATTTGTGATAACGAGCCCCTTGACTTGAACTTCAGGACTTTCGACCCCGCTTGCGAGCGGAATGTACGTGTGTGTGGCGCCTTTTAGTGATTTCTTCAGAGATTTCGGTGCGGTGTGGTGCCTGAGCGACAGTTGTAATCCTCGTTCCGCAGCCATCGTTGTAACGCGAGCCTTCATATCAACCCATACACGTAGCGCATGCGCCAAATCTAAGAAGCTGATTTCATCTTTCTGTGCAAGAGAGGCTTCGTAATGTCGGGATAGGCGGTCGTACTGAAGGTGCAGATGTTTGATGTCCATTTGTTTCACGATCTAGCTCTTTTTCTCAACACACGGGGAGTTAGGGACACAGATTGTCAACGTTTTGGCTGTCCGCGTCGACTGACTGTTCATGGCCGACGTCTGCCTCACGCGGCCGGCTCAGGTTGATCTTACCCACGAACCGTGGACACCTTGGCCGTCCGATTCAGTCACTGTGAGTCTGCCTTCGAGTCCAATATCGGTCGGTCCTGAAGTTGTGCCCCCGCCACGGCTGAGGCTGCGGTGGCCACCGTCTCGTCACCAGCAAGCTTTCTGACCTCGGATGCGCAATCGTCGGACGCTGCAACGTGCGCCTGGGTAAGCAGCAACTGAAGCCCCGAGATCTTCTGCTGATCCTGGGCCAACAGTGATTGGCAAGCGGTTTCCACCTGGTGCAGCCCACTGTGGTCCAGGATCGATTGGAGGTGGGTGGCCATCCGCTCCCGGTCTTCAACCACTGGGGTAGGCTGACCCAGAACGCGTAGGGCCTCCAGCACTGCGGGCTGACACGCGCCAGTGTAGGTCAGCACGCGGTCACAGACCGGTGGCAGTACCCACGTGGGCGCATGCACTGTCTGCTGAGTCCACAGTTCGTTATCGACTTGGTAATGAATGCCCTTCGCACGTGGTGCCCACCCTCCATGATGGTGGCCATGATTGCGCATTCTGACGCCGACACGGTACAGGTGGTGACTGCCGTGTGTGCCACGAGCGTGATGGACCACCGCCTGTCCCCCGTGCGCGCGCACTGTGTGCCGGATGTGCTCGGTGTGTTTAGTCGTCTGATGCTGGTGGCCGTGTGCGTCAGCCATGGCGGGGACCAACAGCGTTCCCGCCATGATCGCCGCCACGTTAATACCTGTTCTTCCGCTGTTGTAGCCCACTACACAATCCTATTAGTCTCGGTCCTCACAGCACACGTTAACGGCAGTCTATGCGGTCTGCTTTACCCCACACAGTCGGGGAGCCTGCCGAAGCTCCAGATGACTATCTAAAATCTGTTCAATAAGTGCTCAGACGAATATTGCGGTCTACGAAAGCGCTCGCACGTGGCCGATTCCGCGTGCGTTCTGAGCCGGTGTAATGATCGGCTAGGTGGCCTTCAGGCATGTCCCGTGCGGGAATTGGCATGGGTACACGGACATCACTGGAGGGCGACTCACTATGAAAAATGCCAGACACTTTATTGCGCTTGCTGCTGTGCTTCCTGCAATTTTCTCCACGCCCTCTATGGCGGCGGGCTGCATGGAAGGTGCCGCTGTCGGCGGAGTGACAGGACACGTTGCCGGGAAGCAAGGCACGGCTGGAGCAGCCGCCGGATGTGCCGTCGGGCACCATGAGGCGACGAAGAAGCAGAAGGAGAAGGCTGCCAGTCACGCTGCCGAGAGCCAACCGGCGAGCCAGTAGGCGTCGAACAGGTCCGATACGAGTGAATTCGCGATGCGGCGCGTGTGATGCCGCCGCACTTCGCCTGACTCGGGTTTATTGGAAGACGGCGCTGGGGCTGCAGGCGGGGGGGCAGGCGGATTGGTCGACCTCGGAGTTTTCTTTGCAAATACGTGCATTGTGATAAGAATACTTATCACAAGGAACGCATTATAGGGGTAATCGTGCGAAATCTGGCGGTGGCCAAGCGCGGAACCGCACCCAGTAAGGCTCCGGCGGCTTGCCGTTCGCTTTTCTCCGCGATGGTGCCAATTCATTGATACTATTTCCTTGGTAAAACCGACAGAAATTGCACAAAAAGTACGGTAACCCCGTCACGGCCACCCTGTCGAGCGGACGGCTCGCTACTAACCGGTCAGCCCGGCTGGCGCTGGCAAGCTGGGCGCCGCAAAGGTGGCGGTCTCGGACGCAGCGGACAGCCTGTCTGCAGTGGTAGACGTCACGGTCGTTGCAGGCACGCCTGCAACGACCGAGCTTGACGAGGTGACGCAGGGCACTCTGCGTGCTCCGGACGCGTCAGTGACCCCTGCCGCTGTCGGTGGCACCCTCGACACCACTAGCGACGCTGCTCCCGACACCACTGACGCTCAACGGGGCAGGGGGCTGCAGGCGCAACGGCGGCTACCGGGGCGCTTGCAAGTTGGACGTACTCGACAATCTGCTGGCCCGCTTTCGTGCCGCCGAATGTCATCCCAAGCGAGAAAGCCCCCCCAAAGCGACATCGGATCCAATGGCAACGCCTCACAAGAACGTCGTTGAAGTGTTGTTCCAGATCCACGCCATCGTGATCGTCGGAGGTACCTCGAGCTTTGCGGATACCTCGGGCTTTGCAGGTGGCGCCTCGGTTGGCGCGGCGGCGACACGAGAGCCAAAGGTTTTCCTGCGATCTGGAGTGCCATATTTAACGAAGGTCTCGACGATGTGCTGCAGTTCGACTAGCGTGGTGGTGAGATCTTTGTCGAACTGTTCCCGCTGCTGCCGGGCGTCGATTGGCCCGTCCTCGTAAATGTGATACCGCTTTGACGTGTCATAGCACTCGTTGTTGTATTCGAGCCGATGGATCCGGTTCATATAGTCGTGCAGTTGATGCCGCCACTGCCTGACTGTCTCGCTGTCACGCGCCTTGTCGCCTTCCTTGAATGCCCACGCTCGCGCGATCAGCGTCCTCATTTCTTCGACAAACGCAGCGTAGTCGAAGGGACCGCTTTTGCCGGCCATGTCCCCACCCTCAGTTCGTTGTTCGGGAAATGATACCGAAATGGCGCGCGAGACCCTCCGGACGGGAGAGCGCTAAACGATCTTCGTCACATAGCGCGAATAGACCCAACCTTGAACCGGCGGTGAAACATCGTCCACAGTCCACGCAACGGACGACCACGCCTTTCTTCGGTCTAGCAGAACTACGACCTGGCCGAGTGGCAGCTTGCCGAGCGTGGGAGAGCCGCTCGACGGATGTGTGTGTGCCACCAAATCGATCTTCGAAACGAACCGGAACTGTTGAAGGTCGCTGCGATCGGACCCGTACGCGAGGGTGTTTTTTCTGACTTTTTGTTTGAATTCACGCGGAGTTGTGGGACTCGGGTTATCCTCGAGCCACTTCTTCACGTAATAGTCTCCGATTGGATTGATGATCGCGAAGACTGCGGCGATCAACACCGGAATCACCAGTAAGACGACAAAAGTTCGCAGTCGCGAGTCCTTGAGCGACTCAATCTCCTCAGTAATCGCCTTCACGAATGGCGCCAGTTTCGCTTCTGCCTGCTCGGTTGCTCGATCAACAGCCCTATCGACGATCGCTTGAACATCCACGATGTCAGCGGTTGTCATCGGCGCAGCGGCAGGACCACCGGCTTTCCCCACAGCGGACACGGATTGGACGAGGCCGTCGGCGCTCATCGCATCGACAACCTCGTCAAGTTCGGCGATGGGGTTGGCATTTCGCCACGCCTTGAGGAGGTCCGCGAACTTGTCCGAATCTCCACCACGAGCCGCATCATTCAAGACCTCCACGACCCGCGGGCGCTTAGCCGCGAGACTGCCAGTATCCCATTCGATCGCCTGGATCTGCCGGGCAAACCTTTCTAGTCGCCCCGTAAGGAAGCCCTCTAACGCATCGGTGGAGTTCACCACCCCTAGCTCATGTAATTCGTTCCCCCAGCCGTCTCCCGCTCTAGAAGAGGACGCAAGTCTGGAGGCTAAGGCTAGAAGTGCTCTGGTCTTCTCGGTCTTGGACGAGATCGAGACTGCGTCCGAAAGCAATTGGAGCCGTGCGAGCGACTCTTCGTTGAGTTTCACACTCAATCGCACCTCTTGTCGCTTCGGAGATGACTCGCCGCTCACTTTTTCCGCCGATTCCACCTTCTGTTTTTTAGCCATTTGGTGTCGCCCTCGGTCAGTCTGGTCACGATGGCTGCGGATGGCTCGTCCTGCTCGCCATCCTCATCGCATAGGATTCCGTTGCTCAAGACAAGGAATCAAATTTCTCCCGATGTTTTGCGATGTGCCGTGCGGCAGCGGCTTCCAGTTCATCGATTCTTTCAATGACGTTTCGCAGTTCATTGTCGCGGCTCCATTCATCGCGATGCGTCGTTTCGATGGGCATGCCGGTATGCTTGCGTAAGCGTAGAGCCAGCTCCGATACCTTGAGGCCCAGCTCGGCATAGTCGCGCTGTCTTGCGTGGAAATACTCGCTATGGTCCGGCGGTGTTGCGACGAACTCCGCGATGCCTGCAATGCGGTTCTGGATCTGCTCACGCTGATCTGGCACACGCAATATTGCGTACATCAGATCCTGCGGTAACACCTTCCATTCGACGTCGATGTCTAACGGCTGGAAATCGGGCGCGGTAACAGTGGGCTCGTGCTCTCCGTTTTCGCCCGCAGGTTGCCCATACGCCGTGCCGTCATCGAGGGCGACATGCAGGCACGCATTGGCAAAGCGGTCGAGATGCGATACGACGATCGCAGCGAGATACGCTGTCTCCGTCTTTCGCCTGGATCGGTGGATAAGCCATTCCTTGAGAGCAGTGATCGCTCCGCCGAGGAGCACGCCGCTGATACCCGCTAGCGCCGAAATGATCGCGGAGACGTTGCCTTTATCCATGTTTTTCTAACTCGTAGCCGCGGCCGGCGGGTTACTCTGTTCCCACGCCCGAAAGGTAGCTTGCATCCGATCGCTTAGTCTGAAGAGCTGGTCCGCGCGCTTTTTCAGCATTTCGGTCAACGCGGCATCGCCGAACGCCCTGGCGACTGTCGCAAACGTAATTAGCGCCCTCGTCACGCCATAGGACAATGACAAGGTGGCCCTCAACATGGCACTTGGGTCCGGAATACCTGCCACATGGTATTTCGGCGGGTTCCCGCCATATCTCTCCATCAATTGTGGGCAGTTGCCGTGCACATATCCTGAGTCGACCACGTATGACGTCTTCATCAGGCCACCGATGTTGATCCCTCCCGGCAGCGCGGGGCCGTTCGCGTGAAGTTCATCCATGTACTTGCGAATCTTGAAGCGTTTGAATTCCGGGCGGCTGATCAGATCGGGTAATTCTGGATTTTTGCCTTCCTGCCAATATTCCGTGAAGAAGGTATCCAGAAACTCCTGATGTGCTTCCTTGGCGCCAAGTTCCAGGCCGCGAGCGAGAAACATAATGTCTTCGTTCGCTTCTTCGGCCATCCGCATGACCGCGCTGTGCTCGACATAGTAGTGCGCCTCGAGAAGGAGAAGGGCCGCTCGAGTCGAACTGACCACGCCAGCCATTTTCGGCACGATGGCCTGCTCGAGTCCCTGTTTCGAATACCGGGGCGCTACCTTGTCGCCATAAAGCTTGACCACCTGCGGCGGTTCGATCATCGATGCGATCCGATGCGTCACCTCTTCCATCAACAAGAGCGACTCCCTTACCGACTTCCAACCGGTCACGACGCCTGTATTCACTTCGTCACCATCCTCATGATTTGCCGACCGGGCCACCCCTGCGGTCGGCAGCGTACGCGGGATCTCCTCGGGACTGAATGCGCCCGTGAATGCCTGTTCCCACGCGTTCGTGTTGTTCAGTTGCCGGCGAGCGCTGGGCCTCATCGAGTCGCGGTGCGAATTCGGGCAGTGTGAACGCGGGCGGGCAGGGATTGCCTGCCCACGGCGCCGAGATCGCATGCAGCACGCTCGCCTTGACCCCGAGCATCGCCGCGAAAACGGCATATCGATTAGGTAGATCGTCCATCGAACCTCCCTGTCTATGGGGCGAAATTCTACATGCAGTGCGACGAACAGTTTCGTCCCCAATTTGTCAGATTTCTTGAAAAATATACCACTGGGTGGTATATCTGCACTGTTTTCAAGACTCACACATGCCGACATCGAGAACATGGTGGAGTTGAAGGAAATAGTGGAGATTTGCAATGGCTAAAGCACTGTTCAGAAGCGATGCGTCGGAGGCGATTCATAGCGCAGCATCCGGCCTGCATCGCGCGAAGGTCATCGACAAGAAGACGATGCGCGAGTACGACGACCTGTGCATCGAAAAGGCACCGGAGTTCAATCCGCAAGAGATCGCGCGCATTCGTAAAGGGGTGAAGGTCAGTCAGGGCGTATTCGCTGTCTATCTGAATACCACCGCATCCACTGTTCGCCAGTGGGAGCAGGGTGACAAGAAGCCAAGTGGCATTGCTGCGCGGATGCTTCAACTCGTACAGAAAAACGGCCTTCAGATTTTCGGCTGACGATGACGCTTACCTCGGCGTACCCCGCGTAGTGCAATGACGGAACGTCTTGTCCAAATCACGCCGAATGTCGTGTTCTCGACCGATGTGTTTCCGCAGGTGGACATTGTTCAACGAGGGGCACCCTCGCGAAAGCGAGCGGCAGAGCTTGGCGAACGAGGCATCGATCCTCGTCAGATCGATCTATGGGGTGATGACCCGAAGCATGCCCGTATAGCTCCCATGCCTTGAGTTGTTTTGTTTTGGGTCAGTCATCGACGGTGGTCGACTCATCACCTTTCGGCTTCTCTTTTCGCTTCCAGAAAACTCCCGTGACGGGCACGAGGATTGCGGTCCACAGCCACTTCCAGTTCTCTTTACTGAATTCCTCAAGTCGCTGTATCCCGGTCACCGTCACGGTCATCGAACCGTCGTAGACCTTGACGAGGCGCGGCGTTACTTCCCCGTCTATTTTGAGTAGTGCTTCGAGCGAGACGTGCAGAGGTATCTCACCCGACTTCAGCGGCTTCACAGCCCAGTACCAGTTTGTGGGCTCGGTATCACTCACTCCCTGCACCGCCTCCGACAACTCCGTGATCACAACTGCATCCGAGGCGGCAGAGAGCCTGGCTCTCATCCGAGACGAGATTCGCACATCGTGATTCTCCACGAGTCCGGGCTCCCGAATCATTTTGGCAGCCTGCTCGCCTGTCTCACCCGGAGCGATGGTTAGGTGGACACGCGCCGCAGGGTCGTCGATGTTCATTGGCGGCGGAACATTGAACGCCATCTCTGACTCTTTCGACGCTGCGATTGCAGCGCCAACCTGGGCAAAGCCGGAAACGGTGGGGGAACGATCAAAAAGGCTGCCGGTATTGGCAGGGGAACGTTCGCTGGGGCCGTCGAGGGACTTGCCTAGAGCACCGCCGCCTACAGGCCCGCCTCCATCACTGAAGGATGGGACATGCGGAAGCCGCTCGTCCCCACTTCTATTGCCGCACCAGCATCGATCCAAGCTACAAACCTGACGATCAAACGGCGGAGGACATTTGTCGACGGATCGAGAGGTGACGACGGGTCGGAATGTGTCGTCAGGGATAGCTGGCGCTGGCGCCGCGGCGGACAACAATGCGTAGTCCGCGTGAGTAGTCGCGCCACGCTGGTATGCGATGGTTATCCCGATTGCTGCGATCCAGAGAAGGACTAGCAGTATGCGACGACGAGTTGTCCCCACGATTTCTCCTGCGCTCGGTTGGCGTTTCGAGCATAGGCGAGCGGCTATTTCGACGCGGCCAATATTCGCGTTCAAGTGAGGGCAAGCGCACGGACTTCCCATTGATTCAGCCCAGTGTCTCCGGCACGCATCGACCAGACCATCCCGTGAACTTATTCACAGCATGCCGAAACAAACCCGTCGCCCCAGGATACGAAAAACAACCGCGGCAACGCGATGACCAGTGGCATAGACTGTTCGATGTCGACGACGGGAGATCGCCACGATGCGCTTTGCTGAATATGAAGAATGGACGATCGAAGCCTCTCCGACGATCCTCGTTAAGCAACGTCTTTTTGTGACCGGCGCTGTTCTATCACGCGTTGACTAACGCTTTGTCTTCCATGATCTTGGTAACTTCGTCTATCGAGAATTCGTGCCCCTTATGGTTCCGATGCACAAGGCGGAACGTTTCCATGAGCGATTCGAGTAGCCTTGAATAGGCAGTGCGCGCGCAGCACTGTGCGAGCATCCGGCGCGTCTCTATGTGTTCGATGTGCTCGCGATAGGCAAACGCGACTTGCGCGGCCTATCCCTGTCCGACGCCTGCGCTATCTGCGCGACGCCTTCGGAAACACGCAAACCCTACTTCACGCGAGCGGCGTTGAAGGCGTGGGCGAGTGGTGACATCCGGTCGAAGCGACGCGCAAGACTGTGGGTTACCTCACCAAGCTTAATCTGTTCAACTGGCTTGCATTGCCGGCCCGTGGTAGAACATTCGAAAACTATCTCCAGCCTGTCAGCAATAAATAGGGACAAAATATCTGCGCGCAGAGTGGCCGCTAACGCACTATATCGCTTCTTTGGCCCTCCTTTGCTGTCTAGAATCAAGTATCGCTTCTTTCGCAAGACTAACTCATTCGTCGATGGAGAAAGTGATGCGATATCTGCCGCACATATACAGCACTGTGATGCACGATCCAGACACCGACATCAGCATGTTCTATATATCTGTGCCCGTGCGAACGCTCCCTGCGAAAATGCGAGTGATGCTGCAGTCCGCACACGTTGCTAGAGGCATGGGAGTTTCAGATGCTGATTTTCGATGGACAATTGAAGAGGCGAACACCGCAGCGACGTTGGTAAGAGAGCATCTTGGCTTGCGACCCAATTTAGATTTTCCGGTTTCCAAGGATCCCGTTGGAACGGTGACACAGTTGATTGAAATGACGCTGAAAGCACCGCCTGATGACCCAGCCCCGGAAAAATATGGACTGCGAGGCATGCCCGTCATTACTCGAAAGTTTTTCGCTGAGACAGCTATCATTCCGTTCGAGAACTCGCCGGTCACTGGTATTTCCCTGAGTGACGTTTTGCACGCGTCTGGGGCCGCCGTTGGCGCCTATGCCGGTTTTATCATGGTTCATGAGGGACCGCTCCTGCTCGTGACGGTGCCCGCTGGGATGGTCCTATGCGGGATTGCCAGTGGTCTTTCCCATGGACTGGAAGAGGGGATTCGTCAAAGACTTGTCAAGCTTTTCAAGGAATTTTAGGTCTACGCCTAGTGTTCTGTCCCAGAAATAACTTTGCATAAACGCGCGAGCTTTTCGAGAATGGAATCGGCGGTGGCCGTCCACACGAACGGGCGTTTATGGACGTTGTACTGATCGACGTAACGTTGGATGCTGGAGATCAATTGACGCACGCTCTCGAACGATCCGCGACGAATTGCCTGTTGGGTGATCAACCCGAACCAGCGCTCGACTTGATTGAGCCAACTCGAGTACGTCGGTGTGAAGTGCATGTGATAGCGAGCCCGTCGGGCCAGCCACGCTTTGACCTTCGGATGCTTGTGTGTCGCGTAGTTGTCGACGATAAGGTGCACATCAAGATTCGCGGGCACCGCACGGTCGACGTAATTCAGAAAGGCGATGAATTCCTGATGCCGATGACGCGGTTTGCATTGAGCAATGACTTCGCCCGTAGCGGCATTAAGCGCTGCAAACAGCGTTGTTGTGCCATGGCGAACGTAATCGTGCGTGACGCCCTCGACGTAGCCCAGTCCCATCGGCAACATCGGCTGGGTACGCTCCAACGCCTGACACTGACTCTTCTCATCGACACACAGCACCAACGCGTTGGTCGGAGGGCTCAGGTACAACCCGACGATGTCGCGGACTTTCTCGACGAAGAACGGGTCGTTGGACAGCTTGAAGCTTTTTGTGCGATGGGGTTGCACACCGAACAAAGCGAAGTAACGGGCAACGGAGCTCTTCGATATGCCCGTTTCCTCTGCCGCTGCACGCACGCTCCAATGCGTCGAACCCGAGGGCGTTTCACGCAAGACCTTGCTAAGCAACTCGGCAACAGCCTCATCGTCATGCGTACGGGGGCGGCCGGATTTCGCTTGATCGTGGAGCCCTGCCAAGCCTTGCGCGACGAATCGCTTTTTCCAATGCGTTACCGCTGGCGGCGTGACTGCGCACTGAGCAGCGATCTCGGCATTCGAATGACCATCGGCTGCCATGAGGACAATCTTCGCGCGACGCACCAGAGAATGTGGGAGCGAACGAGAGCGGCTCATCGCCACAAGTTGCTCTCTTTCGCTGGCCGATACTTCCACAGCAATGCCGGGTCGTCCCATGGTCGCTCCTTGAATAAGCTCGATCATAGGACATTACTCATTTAATAAAGTTTCTTCTGGGACAGAACACTAGTTGCATATTTCCTAAAAGCCCAAAGTTGAAAATCATCTAGCGTGCCGCCTCCGACCGCTACCCCGCGGGGCGCCATGGTTGGGGTAATCTTCGAATCATGCGAATTCTGCGCGACTTGCACCTTGTGCTGCACGCGCATGGCGTATCTCCAACTCTCACTTCTCGACCGAGCCGATGCGGGGATTCAAGACGCTTTCGCGACCATGGCAGACGTTCGCAAAACATTTTT
>NZ_CAJMYZ010000043.1:0-35737 GCF_905220155.1 Paraburkholderia sp. J7
CGTCAGGCCGCAGCATGCGCGCGGCGTGCTGCCCGTGTTCATGTTCTTACACGGCGGCGGCTGGATTCTCGGCGACTACCCGACGCATGAGCGTCTCGTGCGTGACCTCGTGGTGCAGTCGGGCGCGGCGGCCGTGTTCGTCGCATACACGTCTTCGCCCGAAGCACGCTATCCGGTCGCGATCAACCAGGCTTACGCCGCAACGAAGTGGGTCGCCGCGCATGGTGAGGAAATCGGCGTCGATGGCGCCCGGCTCGCGGTCGTGGGCAACAGCGTGGGCGGCAACATGGCCGCGGTCGTCAGCCAGATGGCGAAGGACCGACACGGCCCGGCGATCCGCTTCCAGGGCCTCATGTGGCCGGTGACGGACCACGCATTCGACAACGCCTCCTACGACGCTTTCGAAAACGGCTATTTCCTGAGCCGCGACATGATGAAGTGGTTCTGGAACGCGTACACGACCGACGCAGGCGAGCGCAACCAGCGCTACGCATCGCCGCTGCGCGCCACGCTCGACGAGTTGAAGGGCTTGCCGCCCGCGCTGATCCAGACGGCGCAGTTCGACGTGCTGCGCGACGAAGGCGAAGCCTACGGACATCGGCTCGACCAGGCGGGCAACGACGTGACGACGACGCAATACAAAGGCACGATTCACGACTTCGGCCTGCTCAACGTGCTCGCCGCCGACGCACCGACGCGCGCCGCCATGCAGCAGATGGCGATGGCATTGAAGACGCGTCTGCAATAACGCGCACCCATCAACACAGATATCGAAAGCCGATCATGAACAACGCCAGACAACTGCTTGCCGCTTACCTCGAATCGATTCGCGACCCGCGCGCGGCTGCCGCACTATTCGCCGACGATGGTGTGCTGGAACTGCCGTATCTGAAATCGCTCGGCATCGACGGCCGTGCGCAGGGCCCCGAAGCGATTGAAGGTTTTATCGCTTCATTGCTCGCGAAAGTGCCGGATTTCGCGTTCAAGAACGTGCGCATTCTGATCGAAACGCCGGAGCAGGTCTTCGCCGAATATGAAGTTGAAGCGCTCGTGCCGTCGACGGGAAAAATCTATCGGCAGATGTACGCGGGGCGGCTCGTGGCGCGCGAGGGCAAGATCGCGCTGTTGCGGGAGGCGCTGGATACGGTGGCCGCGGCAGAGGCGTTCGCGATGAAGAGCGCGCTTTGATGATTTGCGTGACGGCGTGACGGTCGTTGGGCAGAAACAGCTTCATGTAGACACAATTAATGTCGAAACGTTGACGCATTCAATACGCTTTACGCGAGACGGCCGGGCCGTTGCCGAGTGCTGGGTGTTCCAGGAGTGGGGCTGCCAGCCCGGCGCGATTGCGCGCCCGCGCGTGGTCGACCGGTCGCCGGCGGATCCAGCCCAGCGTGCTGCGCGCGGAGGCGTCCGTGACGCGTAGGGGATCGAGATATCGGCAGACCGCCGCGCGCGCCGACGCGCTCATACCAGCTGCGCAACGCAGCGAGTTCGGTGTCGCTGGGGAAGCGGGAGGAGGGGGGATCAGGCGGGTGCGGTTGCATGGCAGCGACTTCCGGGGGTGAGAGCCAGGGTAGTGCTTCCCAGCAATCGCCGGTCGACCGCGCCCCGGGCGCGACCGGGACACCGCGAGGCGTGCTCGGACATTGGACTGGTATCAACATTGATGTCACGAAAATGCCACAACCCAGCGCTCAACGTGCAAGACCCCTGTCTCGCAGACGTCTACCGGACCTGAAAAAGATCGGGAACTTCGAGCTTCTGTCGCGCCTGCTGATTACGGCACTTCTCGGCAACGTGATCGTGTTTGAGCGCGAAAGACTGACCTGGGTGGCGGGCCCGCGACGCACATGCTGGTCTGCGTCGGGGCCGCGCTCATGATGCTGGTTTCGGCGTTCGGATTTGCCGACGTGCCGGGCGAGAAGAACGTCGTGCTTGATCCGTCGCGGGTCGCCGCCCAGGTGGTTTCCGGTATTGGCTTTCATGGCGCAGGGTCGATACTGCTTCGTGGCGAAGTGGTGCGCGGGCTGACGACGGCGGCGAGCCTCTGGTCGGTCGCGGGCATCGGGCTGGCAGTCGGCGGCGGCATGTACACGGCTGCGATTGGCGCGACGGCCATCATCATGGTCATCCTGGTCGGTGTGAAGCCCCTGGAGCGGCGCTTTATTGCTGTGCGTCAGCAGCGCAATATCCAGTCGCTGGCCGAGCGCGGTAGCGTCTCGCTGGATAACGTGCATCAGGCCCTTGGCACGGGAAGCGTGCGCGTCAGGCAGTTCATCGTCCAGCAGTCGGAGGATGACGCCGATCTCGACGACGCGCAGATTGCACTGTCGCGGGTCACGGCAAACGAGTTTTCGACGATCTGCGCGCGGCTCGAAGCCATGTCGGGCGTCCGGGAGTGCCGGCGTGAGAAGTAAGGCGGGGAGACAGCCATGACGCGAAGCTACGATTACGAGGGCTTTACGCTCGAGATCGCCGTTGAGTCCGATATCCGCATTGGGCCGGCAAGGGCCGAACCAATCCGGCCGGGGTACGTCGCTGTTGTCAGGATATTTCAGGCAGCCAGTACCGTCGCGGTGTTTTCCCCCCTGCGCTTCGGTGAAGCGGGTGGCCGTCCCTTCGCAACGGAGGCCGACGCACTCATGGGCGGATACAGTGCGGCGCGCAAGATCATCGACGACCTGTTCTGCCAGGACCGGCATTGAGCGTGGCTCGGCAGGCGGGAGGACGTCCGCTTGGCGCCGGACCTCACCCTGTCCGGGACACGGCGTAACTTCAACGCACGCAAGACCAGATTCGACCCGGTCAGAGGCGCATCGACGAACGCGCGTTGCCCCGGCGTTGCGGCCTGCCACCATCGTTCTTGGATCCCACATATTGGGGAAATTCCTGGATCATGTGTAATATTGGCATTGATTTAACAAAGTTAGAATAAAGACTCTAGATCGGCGCGACACCGCCCGAAGGGGCTCTGTCGCGCGCGTCCATGCCGGTCACCAGCCGCAGTGGCAGCGGCCAGGCCTCGTCCGCAAGAACCTGAGAGACATTCCTTGAGCACTCCTGAGCAGATGCTGTTTGCCACGACACACGAATCCAGCGCGGTGAACCTGGCCATCCTGAACGGCCAGCTGTTTGCCAGCCTCCATGCGCTGGCGCGACTGAACATCGAGACATGCAGGCTAGTGTTGTCTGGCGCCGGCCTGCATTGGGAAAACGTGCTGCGGGCACAGACGCCTGAGCAGTTCGCCTGCCGTCAGGCCGCCACATGGCCCTGGCTTGCCACGCAGTTCGCCGGGTACACCCATGGCTGGATGGACATCGCTTCGGAAGCGACAGCGAACTTCGGCCGAGGTGCCAGCGACAGCCATGACGGGCACGTGCGCCACCTGAACACCACGCTCGACGGTATGGCGAGGTGCGCACGCGGAGTCGATGCGATGTTGCGAGCGATGAATCCGCTCCCCGTTGCAAAGGATGGTGTCCCGGCAAGCCAGCCGCGTGCAGATTCACGGGATATCGCACACGCCATTCCCGACGGTGCTTCAAAAACATCGACCGCGGCGACACAACGAAGTCGATCCCCCGGTCGACGACAGAAGTCCAGTTAGCCGACGCTCCTTAATGTCTGCCCCGGTCTGGTCGCACGCCGCGCGGTGCCTACCAGACCGGATTACCGTTCATTGAGTCCCCTTCGGGAGGGAAACGCCGTGTTGAGCCCCCACGAGCTGGCCACGTTGCTGCTGGTCAAGGATGCGCCTGAGCGGATCGAGGCGGATCGTGCCGAACTGTGCGCGCTTCGCGCGCTCCAGTTGATTGCGAACGATCCACCAGAACCGGGCTTTCCGGTGCCTCGCGTCACACCGCATGGCGACGCATTTCTGCGCGCGATCGCGCGGGTGCGCTGACCGACACTCAAGGACACATAGCCCATTATCCAGTCGGTCTATCTGCCAATATTCGTTAAGCGTGCCGCCCACGCGATCGGGTAGCGACCCTGACGAACCTGAGGAGGTTGACGTGGATCCATCCTGGCTGGCAATGCTTGTCGGCGCAATCGTTCTGGTGATCGCCTCATGCGGCGTCGTCGCGCACTATCGCCGTGAACGGCGTCGCGCCGACCTTCTGCGCAATCTGGATCACCATGAGTGGTGTCGCTGGACCCGGTCACGGCACTGAATGCCTTTGCCATGCATTTTCATTGAAGAAGTAACACTGCAGGCCGGTGATTTCACGCCAGACGCGGGAGGGGCGGCCAACGCGGCGGTGCACAAACACACAAAGAACGGGGAATCCATCGTGAGCTACGATTTCGTAGAAAAGGATCTGGCGCACATCCGCAATGTGCTCAATTATCTCGAGCACTCAGCCGGCTACCTGCACGCGTGTGAAACCGGGGCAGCGATTGACTTACGTTGGTGGCGGGCCAGGATACAGGCCGTTCTGGCCATGCCACTGCTACCCATTCACATCGAGAGACAGGCGAGGGACCTGCTTTCTCGCCTGGACCATCTGCCAGATCAGTCTGGACTGCGAACGGATGACGCCGGTGAGGGTTGTTGACACCTCGCCTGCAGGTATTTTCTCAACGTGGTGGGCCTTGGGCGCGTGCGGCGGCGTGGTGCATTGTGGCCTCGCTACGCACCAGACGGGAGGCATCTGCTCGCGTGTGGGGCATCCTCACAAGGGACAGCCCTGTGGATGACGCCGAGGCGCCGGAATTCATCTCGCCCGGCGCAATGGCGTATTTTTTGCCTCTAGACTGGCTGGTCGACGATGGCCACAGATGTAGTCCCTGCCTTGTGTAGGGGAAAGATTGCAGACGGGACAACGGCGTCTCGAAACGCAGACATATGGAGCGATTCCGTACGCGCGCTTCGAGGCGCTTTTTTTTTCATCCATGGATGACGCAACGACGCGGGCACGACGGATGGAGCATGTGGGAGACAGATGCGTACGAGATGGATGCAGTTCCTCGCAGCCGTAGTGGGTGGCGGTGAGGCGCCACCGCGCAATACGGTCGCGGACGTTCAAGACCGCGAGCTCGAACCAGAAGAGGACAGGTTGCGCGAGTCAGCTGACTGGCGACCAGCGGCACTCCGGACACGGGGCGCTCGCAGACGCGCCGCTTTTCGCAACGGGACGCGGCCGGCGCGCCAACCGGTCTACACGACGTGCGGAATAGCGCGTTGCTCCTGAAACTCGTGGCTGCGGGATGATCAGCGCAAGTGTGTCACGCGTGCGCACGGTCGCGGACGTCATCCGCGGCGGCAGGGCGCTGGCTTGCAGTGAGCAGCAAGCGCCTTTCGAGGTGTTCGCTGGCGCGGGCGACGATCTCGACGCGGGTCGTGGCGAGCTGGCGATCGTACTCGTTCACCACGGTCGTGAGTTCACTGATCAACGAATCAGGGAGGTTCCATTCTCCCGTCCTGTCTGCCTCGAAGAGTACCTCGCCGAGATTGTGCTCGACGCGGTCAATGTCGTGGAGATCGAGCCTGCCGAATCCGGCACGGGTGATGTAGCTGGTGATGAGGACGATCTGGCACATGTGATTGACCAGCGACCGGCTGGCCTCGCCGTTACGCAATCGCTCGAGCGCAATCCGCGTGCGCAGCGCCAGATTGGCCGCTTCACTTCGGGACATGGGAAGGAGCAGTGCTTTCGAAAGCGCCCTGGAAGACGGCTGGCGAAGCGATCGGGGCTTGCTGCTGCTGGGCATGTCCAGGTCTCCGGCGCAAGAGGTTTGAGCTCGCCACCTTCTGATGTTCTTCCCGAGGGGGACGTGAAGGCCGCTCGAACAAACGGCTGGCCTCAGTATTCGGGCGGATTGTCGGCAGCAGGAGCTTAAGGGACGCTTAAGTGTGCGTTAAGCGATGCCGTTCGAGAATGGCGACGTCTCTGTAGAGGTCACGCCATGCGCCTGTTGCTGCTAGAAGACGACGGTGTGCTCGCCGGGTCCGTGGTGGAGGCGATGCGGTGCGCGGGCTACGCGACTGACTGGGTGCGTGACCGATGCGAGGCGGAGTTGTCGCTTTGCGACGAAACGTACGACCTGCTTGTGCTGGACCTGGGGCTCCCCGGAGACGCAGGGCTCGAACTGCTGAACCAGTACCGGACGCGCGGTGGCCGCGTCCCCGTGATCATCCTGACGGCGCGGGATGCGGTGCAAAGCCGTATTCGCGCGCTCGACGTCGGTGTGGACGATTACCTGATCAAGCCGTTCGACCTTGAGGAACTTGCGGCGCGTGTGCGTGTTCTGATGCGTCATCGAACCAGTCTTGCAGCGCAAGTTTGTGCACACAATGGACTTCTGCTGAACCGGGTTTCCCCATGAGGCGAGCCTCCATGGCGTGGCGCTCGACCTGGTACCGCGCGAGTTCAGTCTGCTCAGGGCGCTCATCGAAGAACCGCACCGGGTCTTCACCCATCGTGAACTTTCAGGGAAGATGTACGGCCCGGACGACGCAATCGACAGCAATGCGCTCGAGGTGCATGTGCATCGCCTTCGGCAGAAGATCGGCGCAGAGCGGATCGTGACAGTGCGGGGTATTGGGTACCGCCTGCGGAAGCTCACATGACGCAACTGTAGCCGGTGCTGGCGCAGGCGCAGACGTCGCAACATCGACCGCCCGCACCTGCACGATCCGTATCGCGTTTTGTCGGCGCTTTCACACCGGAGCGCGGCCCCGCTATCGTTCCTGCCCCCGCAGCCCGGACAGCACAGCTGCGGCGTCGCCTCGCCGGTTCCGGACGGTGAGCCTGGTGCGGTACGGCCGCCGGGTCCTCGGCGCGGCTTACTTCGATTTCGGTGGCCTGCCGGTCTTGACCGGCTCGACCGCCTTGACGGCCGCAAGCAGGCGCTTCGTCGGCCCGGATGCCAGCAGAAGCAGCCCTGCGCGGACGAGTTCGCTCTTTTTCACGGCGATACCCGCGTCGAGGCATCGCTGTTTGAGCACCGAGAGCTGTTCGTAGTCCGCCCTGGGCATCGTGAAGATGTCGCGTACGACCTTTTCCCGTTTGACATGCTCCCTGCGGTGCCCGGCAACGCGTCCGGGAGACGCTTCCACGGGCGCTGCCTTCTGGCCCTGTGGCTTTGATCCCCCACGCCGGGCCTTTGCTGGTTGCCCGGCCTCCCCGGTTGCCGTTGCCTCAGCGGACCCTTCGCCCGGGGGCGTACCCTGCCGCTTGCCGCTTCTGTTCCTGGTTGCCTGTTGTTTCATGGTTTTTTCAGGTTTGACAAACCGTATAAACAGTTTATCGTCTTTCTGGTATGGGGAGTTTTTCAATGCCAGACAAGCACATTTCCAGCCAGTTCGATGCTGAACTTGAACACCTGTCGTCGAGATTCTTCGAGATGGGGGGACTGGTTGAGTCACAGTTGGCCGATGCGATGGAGGCGCTCAGACGCTTCGACATGAATCTGGTCGAGAAGGTGATTGATGAGGAGCACCGGCTCAATGCGATGGAAGTCGAGATCGACGCCGAGTGCAGCAACGTCATTGCGCGGCGCCAGCCCATCGCATCCGACCTGCGGCGGCTGATGGCCTTCTCCAAGGGCATCAGCAATCTCGAGCGCGCAGGCGATGAAGCACGCAAGATCGCAAAACGGACGAGGAAAATCGCGAATGACGCGACGGGCCGGAATCTGAATATCGCGGAAATCCGGTCATCCGGTCAGAGGGCGGCAATCATCTTCCACGACGCGCTCGCGGCATTCGCCCGTCTCGATACGGTTGAGGCAGCCAGGATCATGCGCGCGGATGAGGCGATCGATGAGGAGTACCGCGCGTTTGTGCGCAAGCTGCCGACGTACATGGCGGAGAATCCCCGCGTCATCTCTTCCGCACTCGACTATGTGTCCATTGCGTCGGCCATCGAACGGATCGGCGACCATGCAAAGAACCTGGCAGAGCTCGTTATTTATGTTGTCAAGGGCAAGGATGTCCGTCACGTTTCGCGCGCCCAGCTTGAGCGGGAAGCCCTGACTCATTGAGGCCATCCCAGGCGCGCCATTGTGGCGGAGCGCTTCTGCACGTCACGCATGCGACAGTCGAGACCTGGTGCCGTGGCTGTGCAGTGGCGCCCTGCTGATCTCCGGAACCGGACCCCAACGCTTCCTGCGCGTTGACAGGCTGGCTGTGCGCTTGCGCACCAATGCCACCCGAAATTTTCTGAACAATGGTGAGTGTTCCTCCGTGCCGCCTGCGGCGCAGATGTACACGGAGGGCCGCGACACTCCGGAGCGTGCGGGAAAACCGGCAATGTGACGGTACAAGTGGAGCATGGGTATGCCGACGACATTCACGCTGATCGATCTCGCGGGTTCCATCGCGCTGCTTGTGCTTGGCACGCAGATGGTCCAGACGGGCATGCAGCGGGCGTTCGGTGTGGCGCTTCAGTCGCTTCTCGCGCGCTCGCTACACGACCGGGGGCACGCATTCATTGCCGGTATGGGGTCCGCCGCGGTATTGCAAAACGGTGCGGTAACCGGCTCGATGACCGCCGGTCTTGCTGCAGAGGGGCGCGTCGACCTTGTTCCAGCGCTGGCCGTCATGCTGGGGGCGAACGTCGGTGCGACGCTGATTGTGCAGGTGCTGTCCTTCGATGTGGCGGCGGTCTCGCCAGCACTCGTACTGGTCGGAGTGCTGATGTTCCGCAAGGCGTCGAACACGCGGGCACACGATCTGGGGCGCGCGTTCATCGGACTGGGCCTGATGCTGATTGCGTTGCACGAACTGCTCGATCTGATGACCGAGTACGAAGACGCGCCCAGCCTGCGTGTGCTGCTGGGCGCCGCGTCGACTGTCCCGCTGGTGGATGTGCTGCTCGCCGCGAGCCTGAGCTGGGCTGCGGATTCGACCGTTGCTGCCGTCTTGCTGGTCGCGTCCCTGTGCGCCAAAAACGTCGTGCCGCCAGATACCGCTTTCGCGCTGGTGCTGGGTGCAAACCTGGGCGCCGCGATCAAGCCGGTGCTCGAATCGGCTGTTCCTGACGATCCTGCATCAAGGCGGCTCCCGGTGGGTAACCTGCTCATCCTGCTGATCGGGGCCGCTCTCGTGCTTGCCGCGCTCGGGCCGATCGGACGGTTCATGGTCTCCGTGCAACCCGACAATGGACGTGTGGTCGCGGACTTCCATACGCTGTTCAATGCAGTTCTGGCCGTGCTGTTCCTGCCACTGCTGTCCCCGTATGGCAACCTCCTCGGCCGGTTGATGCCGGCATTCATCAAGGTCACTGACCCGGCAGGATCGGCTCATCGCGATCAGACGGGTATGCCGGTCACGACGGAGGCACATGACCGTCCAATGCGCCCGGCATTGCGCATCGGCGCCGATCCAGGAGAACTGCTGGTTGGGCTCCCTCAGCGTTTGCGAGAGCGCGATCACGTTCCCGGCAGAGATGCGTGTCGCACGGACGTACTGGATCGTGGCGACTCCGGCGGACGGGACCGGCTGCCGTCACGCGACGCGTTCCA
Source organism: Paraburkholderia sp. J7 (assembly GCF_905220155.1). Taxonomy (NCBI): domain Bacteria; kingdom Pseudomonadati; phylum Pseudomonadota; class Betaproteobacteria; order Burkholderiales; family Burkholderiaceae; genus Paraburkholderia; species Paraburkholderia sp. J7. The sequence continues at coordinate 9,476 of NZ_CAJMYZ010000043.1, forward strand.
GGATGCAGAGGACGGACGGCGAGACAATGCCCACGCAGGACCTGAAATGCGCGACACGTCCACACCGCGCGTCAGGGGTGGCCTTCCTGAAAATGGGCGCCGTACGGTGGACGTTACAACGGACCGCAGTGTGTGTATGAGGTACGAGCCCGCCCGATCGGTCTGGCTGACACTGCAGGACCTCCGGATCGTCCGGCAGGCGGAACCGACAGGAGACGAGGGGCAGTCGGTCCTGGCGACATACATACAGGGGACTGCGCATCTGGACGACGCAGATCTGTGTGTGGTCGGCGAACCGCAGACCAGGCAACACGCCGTCAGTGTCACGTTCGCAGTCCGTGAGCTCAACCAAGGGGATCATCAGGGCCTTCGCGAATGGCAGGATGAACTGGGCATCGCGTTTTCCGACGTCCCGCTCGGCACGGCCAGACTTGGCTACAACGCAGCGGATCCTGAGATACAGGAGCCCGGCCAGTGGTGGGCATCGTTCCACGTGCCGGCAAGCAGCATGCGGGGCCTTATCGAGGGTATCGACGCCGCGCGACTCACGGACGTCAAACTCGCGCTGTCCATGAGGCATCTCTATTCGAACGCACCGGAAGCCGCAGTTACGCATGGTGACCCCTGCGTGTTTCTCAGGCCAGACAGCGTCAATGCAACCGGGTTGCCCGAAGTCGCGACAGGATACGTCACGCATATGGCATTCGAGCAGGCCAGGCTCAGGCTTTGCGAGTCGGATGGAATCCGGCCACGTGACGATGATGCGCTACCCGGCGGCAGTGGCGCTCAGGAAGCCGAAGCAGTTCGCCTGCTTGGTGAGAAAGTGGGAAGTCTGGTTGTTCTGGTGAAATGGCTTGCCGCACTCATTGCTGTGTTGATTGCTGTTTTTGCATTCGCGAGGCATTGACTGCGGGTGCCCGCCGCAGCAGTTTGCCGGTCATGCTGCGGTTTCGAATCAGGCTTATGACCGGGAGTTCATTGCGACCTGAAGCCGGAACGGGAGCCACCCATCCTGAAAGCGGGGCACCGGTTGTGAGTTTCACGGACTGCTCGCAGTGAACAGCGACGGTGTCGGGAGGTACGCAAATGAAAATGTCTCACAGATTGCGGTCTGATCCGGCCGGGCCAGTTTGGGGGCTGATTATGGGGATGCTCCTGATGGCGATCGGGATTGGCATCTGGGTCTTTGTGAAGGCATCGCAACCCGGCGATTTCTTCGATGAATCGCTTGCGATGGCAGCAATGGTTGTCGGCGCCTTTCTGGCTGTTTATGCCGGAAGGGAGATCAGACACGGACATCGATGGTTCCACAAGTGGTAGCCGCGGCAGCACCCGTGGAGGCTTATCCGGACCAAAGCCGGAAGAAGCCCTGTCGAAGGATGGCGGGCAGCGCGCGGATCTCGCGGGCCGAGCGGATTTCCTCTTTTCACAGCCAGACTACGCCTGAAGCGCTGGTACATTGTCGTGGTGTGGCAGGAGCACCCGTTGCCGGTATGCCCCAGCCTGTGGCTGGGGCCCGACTCCCTGAGCGACGTTTCGATTTGTCAGAAAAATATAGCACGTGCACTGAAACCTGAAAGCATGAAAGAGCGAGCAACTGTTGTGTGCTGGCAGCGCGAGAGAATTCTCCTCGTGGAGCGCGGGCGAACCAGGTGGTCGCTACCTGGCGGTACGATCCGGCGCGACGAGTCGCCGGTCGATGCTGCCCGACGCGAGCTCAGCGAAGAAACCGCGCTTGGAGGGCACGAGCTGGGGTACCTGTTCCAGTTCGGCGGCCTGAACAAACGCCATCACGTGTTCTTCTGCGTTCTGCCCGATGATGCAAGACCGCGTCCGTGCAATGAAATCGTGCGCTGTCGCTGGTTCAGTCCTCGCAAGGTAGGGACACTCGTGGCCAGTGTGCCAACGCGGGCAATCGTCGCGTTGCTTTTCGGTTCAGAAGTGGCTGCCTCGGGTTTCGTCTCCCCGACATGATGCTCGCGGGAGCATGTCGCTGGCATGGCAAGCGCGCTGCCAGGCGACTCCAGCTTGCCTGGAGTTCGGGGGCTCGCTGCCCGGATGCATGCGGCGCGAACACCCCAAACTGCTGGTAAATTCCATGCGGCGCCCGGCATGGACAGGTGTGACCGAACGGATGACGTCACGCCGGCTAATCTGCCGCTTTTGTGCCCATCGTCATTCCTTCGTGTGCAGACTGTCCAGCGAACGTTTGCGCAGCCGGGTTTCGTGAAGCGCTCCCGCAGCGTCGAGTACGGGATAGGCTGTCGAACAGAAGAGCGAATTCAGCCTCTTCATGTTGCTGATCAGATCCAGGTGCAGGGCGCTGGTTTCCACACTGCGAAGCGCCTGTCCCGCAAGCCGGTCCAGATGCTTGTGAGAATACACTCGCTCCAGATCGCGAAAACGCTCCTTTTCGGCCAGAAGCTGCTCCGCACAACGCAGGTCGTTGTTGAGGAAAACAGACAGGCCGAGCCGCAGATTGCTCACAAGTCGCGCGTGCAGATCATCGAGTTCCCCCAACCCTTCCTCAGAAAAGGCGAGTCGCTGGGATATCTTCTTCTCTTCGATGTCGCCCACGATGCGCTCGATGATGTCGCCGGCGTGTTCGAGATTGATTGTGAGGGAAATGATGTCGGTCCAGCGACGGCTCTCGGCCTCGTCCAGCTGTTCACGCGAGATCAGCGTCAGGTAATTTTTCACTTCGGCGTACAGGTGGTCAACGTCATCGTCCATTCGCATGGTTTCGCGAGCGAGGGCGAGATCATTGCGCCTGAGCAGTTCAGAAACGTTCTCCAGCATCACACTGACGATGTCGCCAATCCGGAGTACCTCACGCGAGGCGTTCGCCAGGGCAAGGCCGGGCGTGACAAGCCCAGCGGGATCGAGATGCAGTGGGCGCAGTTCAGCTGTCGTCGATGGACGGTCAGGCAACAGTCTCCGGCTGATGGCGGCAACCCTGTCGACCATGGTGAGGCAGGCGCAGCATCGCACGGTGTTGTAGATGAGGTGGAAGCCGACTACCGCTTCACGTGGATTCGCGATGATTACCGGCAATGCGCGTGCAAGTAGCGATGCGAACGGCAGGATAATCAGCGCACCGAGCAGTTTGAATGCGAAGCTTCCCGCGGAGAGGCGACGGGCCGCTGCGTTTTGAGGCCATGCACTGATCAGCGCGAGCAGTCCGCTGCCAAGATTTGCGCCGACAACAAGACACAATGCGACCTTCAGCGAAATGACGCCGGAAGAGGCGAGCGTCGCGGTCAACAGAACAGCGGCGAGGCTCGAATACGAGAGCATTGCAAAGGCCGCGCCGACTAGCGCATCGAGCACGGTGTCGCCGGTCAGGGCACTGAACATCACCCTGACTCCTGCACCCTGCATCATGGGTTGCGCGGCTTCCACAATCAGATGAAGGGCCAGCAGGATCAAGCCGAGTCCGATAAGCGCTCGGCCCGTCTGACCTGCGCGCGTTTGCTTGCGGGTGAGAAAAAGGGGCACCCCAACGAGAATCAGCAGCGGCGAGAGCCAGGACAGATCGAGTGTCAGCACCCGCGCCATGAGTGCGGTGCCAACATCCGCGCCCAGCATGATGGTCAGTCCGCTCGCCAGCGATACCATGCCTTGTGCGGCAAACGACGTGATGATAACGGCGGTGGCATTACTGCTCTGTACGAGACTGGTGACGCCCAGTCCGGCGAGGAAGGCCTTCAGCCGGCTACCCGTGCTACGACCCAGTATCGCGCGAAGGTCCGCGCCGAACACGCGCAGGATGCCGGTACGGACGATGTGTGTACCCCATACGAGGAGTGACACACCGGAGAGCAGATTCAGAAGGATCAACACGATAGTCGACGGCTACAGCATGGTTAGTGCGCCCTGTTGTGGGGGCAACCCCATAACAGCGCTTGATGCGGCAATAGTGCCACATGGTTTGACGATATTCGACTGGACCGGAAACCAGGCTCGCGCGTTAAAGCAGCCGGGTTGCGATCCACCATCCCGTTGCGGCCAGCACGGCTGAAGCGGGGATCGTGAGAACCCAGGCCCAGACGATATTGCCCGCAACACCCCAACGCACGGCGGACAGCTTGCGCGTTGCACCGACTCCTACAATCGCCCCCGTGATGGTGTGCGTGGTCGATACAGGAATGCCGAACCCCGAGGCGAGAAATAGCGTGAGTGCCCCTCCCAGCTCTGCACAAAAACCACCGACCGGCTTGAGCTTCGTGATCTTTTGACCCATCGTCCGTACGATGCGCCAACCGCCGAAAAGGGTCCCAAGGCCCATCGACGCGTAACATGCCGCGGCCACCCACAGTGGCGGCGCATCGGCGCTCTGCGAGGCATATCCCGTTGCAATCAATAGCATCCAGATAATGCCAATGGTCTTCTGCGAATCGTTACCGCCGTGTCCGAGGCTGTAAAGACCCGCCGAGAGCAGTTGCAGTTTCCGGAACCGGCGATCCACCTTGCCTTGTGGCACACGGAAATAGATCCAGGCGATGCACAGCATGAAACACGAGCCGAGCACGAAGCCCAGCACCGCGAAATGACGATGAAGGCCACGGTCTTCATGATGCCGTTGACGTTCAGCGCGCTCCAGCCGGATTTGGCGAGTGCCGCGCCGACCAGTCCACCGATCAGCGCATGAGATGAGCTGGAGGGAATGCCGTAGTACCAGGTAATGAAGTTCCAGCCAATCGCGCCGACAAGTGCACCGAACACCACGTAGTGGTCGACTATTGCCGGGTCGATCGTGCCCTTACCGATCGTGGCGGCGACTCCAAGGTGGAAGACAAAATACGCAATGACATTGAACAACGCTGCGAATGCAACCGCCTGATGAGGCTTTAGAACACCGGTGGACACCACGGTCGCGATGGAGTTCGCTGCATCGTGGAACCCGTTCATGAAATCGAAGACGAGGGCTATCGCGACGAGCAGGATCACCGTCCAGATGACGAGTTGAATCGTGTGCATGTTCGGACCTGCTCAGGCGTTTTCGAGCACGATGCCCTGGATTATCTTGGCCGCGGCCTCGCACTTGTCGGTGATCGTCTCGAGCAATTCATAGACGCTTTTCAGCTTGATCAGTGTCTTGACATCCTCCTCCTCCCGGAAGAGCCGCGAGATCGCGATGCGCAGCAACCTGTCAACGTCTGATTCAAGCTCGTCGATCTCCTTGCAGCATCGCAGGATCTGTTGCGCCTGCTTCATGTCAGAAAGCATGCTGACCGCCTGCTGAACCTGAATTGCCGTTCGTGTGCTCAGGCGCGCAAACTCGATCGCGTCATCGGGCAGCGCCTGCACGTCGTAGAGCGTGATGGTGTTCGCGACGTCCTCAATGACGTCGATGATGTCGTCCAGCGTGTTGATAAGCTGCTGGATTTCATCGCGATCAAGTGGCGTGATGAATGTCTTGTGCAACAGGTCGTTGCACTCACTCGTGAGCTTGTCGGCGGACTTTTCGATGATTTTTATGTTGCGCCGGTGACGCTCCGCGTCCTCAAGATTCTCGATCAGCTTTTCGAGAGCCTGGCTGCCATCCACGATATAACGGGCGTGAGCATTGAAGAGCTCAAAGAAATTACCGTCTCTGGGCATGAACCGGCCGAACATAGGGTGTCCCCTCGGGTTTGACGGTGCGCCGCTCGCTCCGTCACACAAATGACACATATTACCGTTGTTCGAGCTGTGCCTGGCTGAGCCAAAATTCGGTGACTTTCGCTCCACGAGGCAGGGGGCGGCAAGTATCTGATCAGCATGAACGGCCCGGACTGCGTTACGCCTGCTCAATGGGAGGCGGGTGGGCCGAAGCGATGGCATGAAGGATCGCTTCACGCGATGACATCGGACGGTCAAAGTACAATTGGCGAACGGCAGAAACAGGATGAGCCCTGCCCGACGCAATTCCGCTGCGCAACAGCTTTCTCCGGGCCGGCCAATCAACGATGGCGTTCCTTGTTCTACGTTGTGCGCCCGGCATCGCGGATCGTGAGGCCGAAAGTTGTGTCGAGCGATTGAGGCTCACGCGCTTTCGTCGTGCCCGCTTGCCCGAGAATTCGATGCCGGACTGAAAATGCCCGTTAGCGATATAGCTGCGCTTCGCGGGCACGTCGAGACGAATGACCGCTCACTAGCGAGGTGGCAGGCGCTAGTCGACCCCTTGGCCGCCACCCGGTCCATAAGGTTGGCGAGGACCGTTCTCACTACTTCATCGGCCACTCACCCAAGGGAGCGTGTGCTACTTGCTGGCGAAATCCGTCATTGCACGCAGGACCGCCATTGTGGGACTCGTTTCGCTTCCCAGATGCGTCTCCGCCCGACAGGCCACTACCTCTTACGCAAGCGATGGTTCGTCGCTTTGAACGCACGAGCGTTAGTTGTTTGCCATACTTCCGTGAGAATGTCGTTACTGTCCGCTGGTTGTTCCCGTTACCTGTTCAAAGGCCGCAAGCAGCGGTTCCGTGCATGGTGTTCAACTCAAATGGGGGCGGATATGGCTTCCGGAAAAAACAGCGGCGTCAACCGAACAAGCCCAACGTATTCCTGCTTCTGTAACAAGGCGCTTGCCCAGTATGCGAATCGCCGCATCGGCGCCGACCTCGCGCGACGCGGATTCCTGATCGGCATGGGGGCGACCATGCTAAGTGCCGTGCTCCCAGAACTCGTTCGGGCGCAGGGTGCGAGTCCCGCCGCCGCTGCGCCGCAGCCCGTCACGTTTACAAATTTCCGACTGTTCGACGGCAAGTCCGCCGGTCTGCGCGATGGGATGTATCTCGTCGTCGAAGGAAGTCGCATCTCACAGCTTGGGCAAGGCCAGCCACCCGCTGCCGGCACGAACCGCACAATCGATTGCGGCGGCAAGGTGATGATGCCGGGGATGATCGAGATGCACTGGCACGCCATGCTCGCCTCGCTCCCGATCCAGACGATCTTGCAGGCCGACCTGGGCCTGGTGTATCTGGCTGCGAGTGCGGAAGCCCAGCGTACGTTGCTGCGTGGTTTCACGACGATACGCGATGTGGGCGGCCCGGCATTCGCGCTGAAACAGGCTATCGACGCAGGGATGATTCCTGGCCCGCGTATTTATCCGTCCGGTGCGATGATCACGACGACAGGTGGTCATGGCGATTTTCGCCCGCTCACGGACATCCCGCGTACGACGGGCGAAGTCAGTGCGCAGGAAAGGACCGGCGCGAATGCGATCGCCGATTCGGCGGACGAGGTGCGGTTACGCGTGCGCGAGCAGTTCCTGCAGGGCGCAACGCAGATCAAGATCGTGGGAGCCGGCGGCGTATCCACGCCGCGCAGCCCACTCGACATGCTGACCTTCACCGAGCAGCAACTGCGAGCAGCCGTCGAAACCGCGGGCGATTGGGGGACCTATGTGGCCGTTCATGCGTACACGTCAGAAGCCGTGAAGCGAGCGGTGGCAGCAGGCGCGCAATGTATCGAACATGGTCATCTGATGGACGATCATGCAGCCGAGATCATGGCGAAGAACGGGACATGGTTAAGTACCCAGCCATTCGTGAACGAAGACGACGTCGGGCCGCTAGCGGGACCGATCCTCGACAAGTTCCGGGAAGTCATCGTGGGGACCAACAACATGTACAAACTCGCACGCAAGCACGGACTCAAGGTGGCGTTCGGGACCGACTTGATCTTCTCGCCGGCGGTGGCGGCACGCCAGGGTTTGATGATTGGCAATATGACGCGCTGGTACAACGGCTCCGAAATTTTGCGGATGGTGACGGGGGGCAACGGGGAGTTGCTAGAGCTCTCAGGAAAGCGTAACCCCTATCCCGCCAGGCTGGGTGTGCTGGAGCAGGGTGCATGGGCCGATTTGCTGGTCGTCGGTGGCAACCCGCTCGACAATGTGGGACTTCTCGCCGATCCCGACAAGAACCTGAAGCTGATCATGAAGGATGGGCGCATCTATAAGGATGCCATGCAGACCTAGACCTGCCTCTACACGTTGTTGAAGAGGTGACGGCGAATCATGTCGGCGGCTGGCCGGAGCGGCGCGGCGTGAAGTCCGATACACGCCGAGATTAAACAGGCGCTACTGGCAGCGGACGAACTGCAAAAAGTCCGCTGTCTGACTTGAGCTGACGTTTGAATGTCAATCAAAGCCTCCTGGTGAGCGGCCGCAGTTGGCCGAAATGGCAAGTTTGGAGCCCGTTCAGACGTGTCAACCTCCTGCGCGGCCCCGATTTTTGAATCCAGTGGTCAGCGATTCAACAGCCCGCATTGGCGGAGTTCTTCGGCAAGCACCTTGTGCCCGGTAAAGACATGTCCGGTCAGGCCTGCCTTACGGGCGCCCGCCACATTCGCTTCAAGATCGTCAATAAATAGCGATTCCGAAGGAGCCGCACCCAGCGAGTCGATGCACTTCAGGAAGGTTTGGGTCGATGGCTTCGCGGCACTGAAGGATGCCGACGCGAACACGTTGCTGCCAAAGAGTTCCGCGATAGGTAGGCACAGGTAGGCGATGTTGTCTGTCACGAGTCGTGGGTTATTGGTCAGAACGGCGATCCTGCACGTCCTGGATACCGTCTCAGCCAGCGCGAGTACCTCGAAGTTCGGTGACATCGACTCGCGACGGGCCAGCAGCCAGTCGTCACGCGACACCCTGCACCCGAGCAGCTTGCCGGTTTCGCGCAGATATGAATCATCATCAATCAATCCAGCGTCGGCTTTCGCTTCCAGTCCGGAACCCCATATCGTTTGCGTGACTTCATCGAATGGGCGACCCGACAGCGACGCGAGGCATCTGACACGGGCGGATCGGTCATAGTGCGCGAGGACATCGTCCATGTCGAACAGGACAAGCGAGATTGGCATTCTGAAATCGGGACGGTTTGGAGGGCGGTATATCGTTGCGGGCCACCAGCGACTAAAAACCTGGAGCCGTGGACGATTGTCGACGATCCAGTCATCATTGTCGAATGACCGCTTGGGGGGCGACTTTCACGCCGTGGCTTTAAGCTCCAATGTCGCGAGACGCAAGAGTCGATGTCGCATGCTTAAGGCTACCCAGAGCGGAGCATCCACCTACCTACCGTCTGATGCCGCTCGAAGCGCGGCTCGCTCAATTGCAGCCGTATCAAAGCACTGGCGAAATGTGGGCAGTTGATCCGTTCCGGCTGGCATCGGAAGTTGACCACACACCTGGGTAGTCCCTTCATAACCGCACGCAGAGTTCAAGGCCTGAATGTCCAGCACCGTTGTCGCACCGGTGGCCACGCAATCATTGAGCGTGCCGCCAGTCAAGATGACTTGATTCGCGGCCCGTGCGTGCTCGGGCGTTTGTGATGTGCTGCACAATCGGAGCGCGACGCCGACCGAGTACGTGACGATCGTGAGATTGGTGAGCTTCGCAAATTAACGAGAATGGCGATTGCCGTACCGGCATCGACGAATACTGTCTGACCGTCGTGAATGATGCCGACCGCGGGCCTGGCAACCGACGTCTTCACCCGGACGCGCATGCGGGTGTGTGCGTAGGTACCCGTGCCTCATTATCGGCGGGCATGGCACCCCCATGAATGCGCCGCCCTTTTCCAGGTCGAGCAGGTCGCGGCGCAGCGTTTTGCGCGACACGCCGGGATCCTCCATGATCCTCTCGTTCGAGACACGGCCCAGCATCGACAAGAGGCGCATATCTGCTCGTACGAACAGCTCAATCGTGGGATCTGGCAATCGGGGTTCCGTCGGCGCGACGGTATGCCGCCTGCATCCGCCAAAACGCGAAGTTACACGTTTTCGACAGCTTGCAAAATTCTGGATTTAAATCTAGCCTGCACCAGCAATCGGCGGATCTCTTCAACGCACTACCTTCCATCCGGGAACAGCGATGACGATGAAGCGTATCTGGGCGTGCCGTGTCCTTTCGATCTCTGCAACGGCTGGACTGGCTGCGGGCGGCAGTAATCCTGCATCGGCTGCGCCACCGGACGCGCTCGTGGCAGCCGCCAGGCAGGAAGGGCAGTTGACCACGATCGCCCTGCCGCATGACTGGTGCGGGTACGGCTCGATGATCGCCGCATTCCAGAAAAAGTATGGCATCCACGTCAACGAACTCAACCCTGATGCAGGCTCGGGGGACGAGATCGAAGCGATCAAGGCGAACAAAGGCAACAAGGGACCACAAGCGCCCGACGTGATCGATGTCGGCCTGTCGTTCGGACCATCCGCGAAAAAAGAAGGCCTGTTGCAGCCTTACAAGGTATCGACGTGGGACTCGATCCCGGCAGCTTCCAAGGACGCGGAAGGCTACTGGTACGGCGACTACTATGGCGTGCTTGCGTTCGAAGTCAACGCGGACATGATCGACAAGGCGCCGGCCGATTGGGGCGATCTGCTCAAATCGGACTACCGCAATGCGGTCTCGCTCGCCGGTGACCCGCGCTCGGCGAATCAGGCCATTCAGGCCGTCTATGCCGCCGGCCTTTCGCAAAGCAAAGGAGATGCAACGAAGGCGGACCAGACGGGCCTCAAGTTCTTCGCCGATCTGAACAAGAGCGGCAACTTCGTGCCGGTAATCGGCAAGGCCGCATCACTGGCGCAGGGCACGACGCCGATCATCGTGCGTTGGGACTACAACGCGCTTGCCGATCGGGACACGCTCAAAGGCAACCCGAAGGTACAAGTCATTGTGCCGAAGACAGGCGTGGTGGCGGGCGTCTATGTGCAGGCGATCAGTGCCTATGCGCCTCATCCGAATGCCGCAAAACTGTGGATGGAATTCCTCTACTCTGACGAAGGGCAGCTCGGTTGGCTTGCCGGTTATTGTCATCCGATGCGCTACAACGAACTCGTCGCGCAGAAGAAGGTGCCGGCAGCGCTGCTCGCGAAGCTGCCACCTGCATCGGCGTACGGCAACGCGGTCTTTCCGACGCTCGATCAGCAGAACGCCACGAAGGACGTCGTGACCAAAGGCTGGGATCAGGTCGTTGGCGCGAACGTGAAGTAGGCACGCGAGACCGCCGGGATGAGCGCATCTCCGCAGCCAGACGCCTCGGGCCCGGACTTGCTGACGCCTGCCGGGCCCGCGCCGAAATCCGGTCCGGTGCGCGACAGCGGCGGGGCAAGCTGGCTGACTTATGCGGGCGTCGTGCCGTTTTTCGCATTCGCGCTGCTATTTCTTTTATTGCCCACCGCGCTTCTGATGATCGGCGCGTTTCAGGATGCGCAGGGGCACTTCACGCTGGCGAATCTTCGCGAGCTGTTCGAACCGGCCGTGCTCGATGCCTACTGGATCAGCGTGAAGGTGAGCGTCGCCTCCGCGACCGGCGGGGCGATCTTCGGCGCGCTGCTCGCGTGGGCCGCGGTGCATGGTCGGTTACCCGCGTGGATCCGCCCAACGCTCATGACCTTTTCTGGCGTCGCGTCCAACTTCGCGGGAGTGCCGCTCGCCTTCGCGTTCATCAGTACATTGGGGCGCGTGGGTCTCGTGACGGTGCTCGCACGGAAATATCTGGGCTTCAATCTCTATTCCACCGGGTTCAGCATTCTGAGCTTCCTCGGGCTGACCATTACGTACCTTTACTTCCAGATTCCGTTGATGGTGCTCATCATCACGCCGGCGCTCGATGGCCTGAAGCGCGAGTGGCGCGAAGCGTGCGACTGCCTCGGCGGCACGGCGGCGCAATACTGGCGCTACGTCGGTCTGCCGGTCCTCTGGCCGAGCTTTCTGGGTGCGGCCCTGGTGCTGTTTGCCAACGCGTTCGGCGCGGTCGCCACGGCTTACGCGTTGACTGGCAGTTCCCTCAACATCGTTCCTATCCTGCTGTTTGCGCAGATTCGCGGCGACGTGCTGCATAACCAGAATCTCGGTTACGCCCTCGCGCTCGGCATGATCGTAGTCACGGGCCTGTCCAACGGTGGCTACATCTGGTTGCGTGCGCGAGCCGAAAGGGGGCGCTGATGAAATCGCAATCGCGCGCGGGCGCGTGGGTCACCGTGATCATCGGCACACTGTATTTTTTGATTCCGCTCGCCGCGACCTTCGAGTTCAGTCTGCGGATGCGTCGCGACACGTACAGCTTCGATGCGTACCGCGTTGTCCTGGGAGATCCCCATTTTCAGGCTTCGTTCGGCTATTCGGTGTTGATGGGGTTGCTCACCATCGTGATCGGCGTGCTGCTCGTCGTGCCGACGGCGTATTGGGTGCAACTGCGCTTGCCGAAGCTTCGGCCGGTCGTGGAGTTCATCACCTTGCTGCCGCTCGTGATACCGGCCATCGTGATCGTCTTTGGCTACGTGCGCATCTATAGCAGCAGTTCGATTTTGCCGTTCACCAGTAACGAACGCGCAACCGATCTGCTACTCGTATTCGGTTACGTCACGCTGTCGCTGCCTTTTATGTACCGCGCCGTCGATGCGGGTATGCGCGCCGTTGATGTACGCTCGCTGACCGAGGCCGCCGAATGTCTCGGCGCGGGCTGGGCGACGATCCTTTTCCGCGTGATTTTCCCGAACGTGCGCTCGGGAATTCTGTCTGGCGCGTTCCTGACGTTCGCCGTGGTGATCGGCGAATTCACGATCGCGAGCCTGCTGGATCGCCCGGCGTTCGGACCGTATTTGCAGTTGATCGGCGCGAACCGCGCTTACGAGCCCTCGGCGCTGGCGATCATCGCCTTCATTGTCACGTGGGCATCGATGGGTTTGATCCAGGTGTTCGGCTCGGCGCGCGCGCTGGCCGGCCATAAAACTTGAGCCGGTGAGGCCGCGACCCATGGCATTTCTCGAGATCGACAATCTCCACAAGGCGTTTGGGGCGAATGTTGCGGTGCATCAGTTCGACATGAGCATCGCACAAGGCGAATTCATCACCTTTCTCGGCCCGTCGGGCTGCGGTAAGACGACCGTACTGCGCATGATCGCCGGATTCGAAGCGCCCACGCGCGGCGCGATCCGTCTGAACGGTCGTGACGTTACAAGTGTGCGCACACGCGATCGCGCCGTCGGCATGGTGTTCCAGTCCTATGCGTTGTTTCCGAACATGACGGTGGCGCAGAACATCGGCTTCGCGTTGAAGGTCGCAAAGCGTTCAGAGAAGGAGACGAGCGGGCGTGTTGCAGAGATGCTGGAACTCATCAAATTGCCGCATCTCGCCGGGCGCTATCCGTGGCAATTGTCCGGTGGGCAGCAACAGCGTGTGGCCTTGGCTCGTGCGCTCGCAAGTAAGCCACAAGTGCTGCTGCTAGATGAACCGCTTTCCGCGCTCGACGCAAAAATTCGCGTCTCGCTGCGCGAAGATATACGGGCACTGCAGCGTGAGCTTGGCATCACCTCGATCTTCGTCACGCACGATCAGGAAGAAGCGTTGTCGATGTCGGACCGCATCGTCGTTATGAACGACGGGCGTGTCGAGCAAGTGGGGGCGCCGCTCGATATATACAATTTTCCGCGCACACGCTTTGTCGCGACGTTCGTGGGAACGCTCAATATCCTGGCCGGGCGTGTGATCGATCCTGCAACGGGACGCATTGCCGTTGACGGTCAGGAACTCGTGACATCGCGGCCGCTCCCATCGGACGATGCCGGCAAGGAGCGTGTGCTGGCGTTGCGTCCCGAGGCAATTCTGCTGGAGCCGCCATCGAGCGACCGCAACTCGCTGGCGGCGACGGTTGAAGAGATCAGCTTCCTCGGTTCCGTGGTGCGCATTCGCGCGCGGGTCAGCAGCGCAATCGTCACCCTCGATGTCTTCAACGATCCGAACCGGATCCTGCCCGAACGCGGGCAGCCAGTTGCGCTTGGCTTTTCGCACGACAATCTGCTCGTGCTGGATGAGAACGTGCACTAGCAGGGATTGCTGATCGATAGTCTGGAGCACGCTGACATCGACAACCAGAACGCGTAGAAGGCCGGGAAGAAGGCCGACAAGCCCCCGCGTGAAGCGATGGATCCGTTGCCAAAGACTTTCATCAAGCCGTTCAATCGCAGAGCGCATGCAGTTGGCACTGAGCCTTGAAACAAACGCCCCACATCCTGTAGGCGTACGAAGATAGCTGCAGCGAGGCTGATGTAGAGCTGCAATCGATCCTGTTCGTCGAAACCACGGAGACCTGGCGCAAAGGGGGCGTTCAAGGAGACAGATTTAATGTGCTCTACGGGTGTTGATGTGCCAGACAACTTGCGCTACGCATCATGACTGCCGAGCTCGCAAGGGGATACACTGCAACTTGCGATGGATACAGGAGGCGGAGATGATCAATTCTGACCCCCAAAGCACTTTCCGAGGACTACCGCTTACACCAGAGCAGGACGCGGAAGTGCGGCACTACATCAAGGTCCGTACGCAGCACGGTTTGCCCTGGGATACGGCGGAACTGCGCGCGATGCTCAGAGATATGCTGCAGCCCCCAGTTGACGACAACGGTGATGTTGATCCGGCAGCGGCCGAAATGAAAGGAGCAGCCGAACGTGCGACGGGATTGGTCGATGAGGAGATAGACCCCATCGAGGCGAATGAGGAGCAAAACGCGGCGATGGAGTCGGAGTGGATGAAAGGACCCAGACGTTAGGGCTCCGAGTACTCATATTTGTCGATCGGGTCTCGTACAACGGCTCCAAGTGCGCTGCGCTGCATATCTAGAGGATCCCTGAGTATATTGCCGGAATGAAGCAGATAAGGACGGATGCCGTGTACGCGCTACGTGGCTCACATTAGTGACAAGCAGACAGGCGAGGCAGTTCGACAGGGTTCTTGTTCCGCCAGGAAAATATCACTTGAAACCGTAGTTTGGTTGTCCGTCCCAGTTCGACCCTTTCCAGACGCCCATCGTAGAGATCTGCGAATGTCGGATTCGGGGCACTCAGTGATCGTTCGCAATCGGCGGCGATGGGCCATTTCGAGACCGAGCCAGGCACGAGTCAGATCGTCCGAATTCGAAGGCGCGTCCCGCAGGGCTACTCCGCGCGTTATAGTCTGCCGACTCCTCTTGTGCGTCAGGACGCTCATGAGACGCTCGCCTATCGGATGCCCAACTCAGCTAGCATCGGTATTAAACGTCCGGTGGCGCAAAATTACAAAACAATGGCGTCCATTCAGAAAAGCATATCGCCGGCTTGATTTATTGTGCAGTTTCCACGGGCCATCCCGCTTCGCACGTCAATTGCGCGAGCTCAGGTAGGCATTGGATTCCTCTTTCTTCTTCCTGTCGCAGAACCGCACGAGTGCGGGTGACGACAAACGAAACCGGAAACAACATATGTCCAGCGAGATCTCTTCGCTTCTGTCTGGCGCCGCCTCCGCAGAGGTCTTTCAGTCAGGTCAGGGATTCGAAACCGCAAACACCAGCCCACGACTGGCGTTCGAGAACATTCACAATCTGCGCGACCTAGGTAGCCTGCGTAGCCGCGACGGCAGACGCCTGCGCTCGGGTCGGCTCTTCCGCAGCGGCAATCCGGGTATGGCAAGCGCCACCGACATCGCGCGGCTGAGAACGCTTGGCCTCGACGCTGTGATCGATTTTCGTTCGCCAGAAGAAAAGTCTCCAGAAGAAAGCGGATTCGCCGAAGCATTCAAGTGGATGGCACTGCCGGTGCTGGAAGGCAGCATGAACATGAACGAACTGGTGCCGCGGCTGCGAAGCGCGACACGGCAGGAAATGGACGACTTCGTGCTGCAGCTGTATCGCGATTTCCCAATCAAGCACCAGTCTGCTTTTGGCAGTTTCATGAAAGAGGCAGAAGCGGGCCGCACGTTGCTCTACCACTGCAGCACAGGCAAAGACAGGGCCGGTTTTGCCACTTTCCTGCTGCTGTCAGCACTTGACGTGGATGCGGAGGCGATTCTGGCCAACTACCTGGAGTCGAACCACTGGAACCGGCGACTCGTCCAGGGGCTGCTGGGACGCGTCGAATCCCTCGGTATTTCGCCCGACGTGGCAATGCCATTACTGGAGGTCCGCTCAGGATATCTTCAAACGTCACTACGGACTATCGAGCAGGAATGGGGCAGCACTGCGCAATTCCTGGGTGAGGTGCTGGGCATCGACGTGCAGCGGGTGCGCGAGCACTATCTTGAGCAAGCTTGACCCAAATCAGCGAGACGATCGACGATTCTGACAAATGAGCTGAGTCGATCTCCGAACGTCAGTTCCCGCCGCGAAGTGCAATAGCCTGAATTGGCTCGGCGAATACACGAGAACATGATCGCGTTCAAAGGGCTGCTGATTGATGTAGAGCGGCCAGTGGAATGACCACGTGATGGCGATGGCGAACGACTGGTTGTGGCCGACTGTGCGCGTTCGCACGCTTCACCGTAAGCCGCCCGTGGAAACACGTCGTCCTGTAACAGCGGCAGCTTTGTAGCGTCATGGCTCAGCGCGTGCAACCGGCCAGTTTCTGCCTCTCGAACAAATGACGCGACGGTCTGCTTGCAACCTGCAATGTGATGGACGCGCTTGAAAAGCGAGTCTCACCGTCTATCGCTCAACGATCCATTGACAGCGCCGTTGTCTGCGCGCTTCGGTTTGCCAGATTGCCAGTCTGAGGCCGGGGAGTTGCCATAAGGGGCACGTGTGATCATGGAGTCCAACGATAAACAACGATGCTGGAGCCGTTGTAGTCGTCCTTCGTGACCACGTACTCCCCGGTCGATCGAAGGTGCGATCCAAGACCGTACATCGAATCCACGTCATTGCCGACGTACACGTTGCTGGGGTTGCTGTTGGTGAACGTGTTGTCCAGGCTACCCGTCGTCAGATTGAAGGCGTCGATGTTCGGCACGGTGTGGACGTAGCCAACAAAGAGGTAGTTGCCGGCAGCCGTGAGGGACTTCGGATTGGCGCTGGTGAGCGTGATAACTGGGTTCGGGTTGGTCGTGTTGCCAGCAAGCCATCCGTGGTAGACCTCTACGCGAGTTCCGATGCCGGTCCAGTCCGTGCTGCCCGTGATGCGCTGCCCGAGGATCATCGTGTCGCTTTCGGGAAGGTAGATGATGCGGCTCAGATCACCGATCGATGCAGGAACCGGCACAGTCACGGGCGCTCCCCACGACGGTCTGCCATTCGCATCGAACCCGGTCAGCGGCCAATGCCAGATCTGGTTCGTCTTGTCCAGGCCCGCCCACACGTCGCCCCTGCTGTCGAGGCAGAAGCCGTTGCGAACCCGTGCAGTGGCATTGAACAGCGTGCCCGGCAACGCCCCATCCGGGACGGCCGTGTAGCCCTGGGCTGGGTCGAAGTGGAAGAAGTAGAAGCCGTCTGGGTTCTGGTCAGTGGCGACCAGCACCCTGTTTGTTCCCGCGCCCGCAATCATGCCGAAGTGCAGGCCGCGACCCGGATAAGTCACATCGAGGCGGGGGTCGGACGGATACGTGAACGGGTCAATGGTACTGGCGACAAACTTCCAGTCCGCACTACCTGTGCCTGAATAGATGTTCTCGCCGGAATAGAACACGGTTGCGTCAGTCGCCGGATCGGGGGCGGCTATCGCCTCGAAATTCAGTGCGCGCAGGTTGTAGAGGAGCTTGCCTGTCGGGCTGTATGCGTAAAGGTCTGTGCCGCCCGTGCGGCCGAGGTCCCACGAACCTCCCCAAGGTTGGCAAAGTATGTAGAGATTTCCCGCAGCATCTTTACCAATTCCATCAATTCGGGTGAAGCGTAGACTTCCCACCTGTCCTTTCGTACCAGTAGAACTGTCCAGGTATCCTCCCCTCACGCCAAACGTGGAGACCAAAGTGAATGTACGCGTCTCGTAGGTCTTCGCGTTCTGGTCCGGGCCTGCGTCGCCGATCCAGAGGTATTGGGTAGTCGGATCGAAGTAGAGGGCGTGCGGCGCGTCACCAACCGGCAGGGAGAGCGTGTGAAGGATGGTGCCGGTCTGGCTGATCTGGAGAACCGTTCCTTCGGCTTCCTGTGCGACGAGAATATTGCCGTTGCGGTCGAATGCGAGCGCGCCTGGGTCGGTTACAGCAATGTCGCGGAGCCACGTACCATTGACCTGGTAGAGGCGTAGGCGGTTGCCCGGATGATCGCTCGCTACCCAAAAGTTGCCCCAGGTAGCGATGCCGGTGATGACGTCTGCGTGGCGCTCCGTGGTGTCCGAGCTAACCTGGATTTGCTGATCGTTGGCTCCAGTCGCGCGGACGTAACGGAATACCATGCCGCTGGAGTAAGCGCCATTGACCCGCCCCCACTGGCGCGGAGCCCATAGATAGGTGGTGTTGCCAGTAATCGCGCTGCCCTGTGGTTCACCGTGCGCGCCGATGGATCCGGCATTCAGGCCGTTGTTGTAGATCGCGATGCCACCCTCGTTCTCATCCCATAACGAGGCGGTGTAGATGGTGCCTTCTGGTGAGACCCACATAGACCGGGCAGCATTACCTACGTGAGTGGCGTTAGTCCCAAACGTATTCGCTATCCAGTCGGTCGTGTACTGCCCCTGACACTCTGGCGTAATCGAACTGCTCAGCACAACCGCAAGGAATGCGGCATAGATTCGGTTCATGAGTTACCCCCAAGATCTACAGCACGTGCAGCGGCTGCCATCAGGAGACCGGATGGCTTTTCACTAAGGCGGCTGGCAAGTGAAGCGTGCGGTCCGGCGCGATGAAATCGGCGGACCTACAGGCCGGCGCGTTACGCGCTTTTTTAGTCGATCGACGTGCTTCTGAAAAATAGTGTTGTGGGCGCGAAACCCGAAGACGAAGCTGAGCCCGAGTGTGCGATAGCGCACCTTTACATTTTTGTGGCGCTTCTATTACATCAGCGGGCTCTGCCGCATCTGGTCATATGGATCAAGGATCGACCGCTCCACTTTTGGAAGCAGCCGTTAAGCTCGGCTGAGCTGGAGGTACGAAATGGGTCTGGTGTGTCCCGTCCGACGAGCAGTCACGACTAACGCGAGGCGGCTGGTACGTACAATCAATTGGTATTGCCTGTGCCGCATACGCGGAGCGCAGAACGAGACGCGTACGTGGACTTTTCCTGCACTAGAATGGGTTATTGCGAGCGTCGTAGACAGTATCTGGCCAGCATGACCTGCAGGATTGTCGTTGGAGGAATGCCATGCCGACTTACCAGCACAGGTGCGAGAAGTGCGGAGATGTTTGAACATGCCGAGCATGTTGCTGAACATGCAACCGCTCATCCGGTTTGTCCGAAGTGCGGGGGCGAAAAGGCTCAGCACATACCCACGCCATTTGTGGCGAAAACATTCAGAAAGAGCTGAAATCTGTCTGACCGAGCGAGGGCATAGTCCTGGCCATGAGCGGTCATCCGCTCACACGGTTGCTCAGACATTGATCCGTCGGCTCCGCTCAATAACCGGCCATTTGGTTCGCAATGTCGAAGTGTTGCGCTTCGGCCTTTTCGGACATTGGGGCGGGCCGGGTTTTGCGTCAGCAATGCAGCGGCGGATTGCTGACGGTGGCAGCATTGAACTGCCGAACGTCAGCTTCCTCCAATGACGAACTCACACTCTCGACCCTCTCCGGTCACCTGTGGCTGCACTAGCACGGCGGCCGCTTCGAAGGCAAATCGGCCATCTGTGACGCAGTGCGAACAGTGACCTGCCCATCATTGTTAATCACCTCCACCGGTCAAATATTGAAACCGAATGAATTTCTCGCCATTTCGATCGAAGTACGCTTTGCTGCAAGTGTTGCCTATCGACTCACATGCCGTGACTGCGCATTCGGATTGCTCAGGAACGACGATGTGAATATCGGATAACCCGCATTGATGACCATGTGAAATGAGCAGTTCGCCTACCTGCTTGAGTAGTTCCGGGTTGTCGTGCTCTTCTGACAACCTCGCACAAACATGACCTATTTCAGAAACTTCTTGCGGGTCTTGTTCGAGAATCAAGCTTGCTATACCCACGCGGGTATTGTCATCCGTGAACACATCATAGAAATACGCCGGCGCGCCAGTTGGTTTATATACTTTGACGCGACTCGGGTGGATTTCAAAGCCTTCGCCGCTGAGTATTTTCGGGGGCAGGATGTTGTCTGCGGGTACCGCATCACGTAATTCGTTGCCTTTTGGGGCGGTCATAACTTTTTCCTCCATACTGTAACCGCAGGGACAAGACATGCCGGTTGGACCATGCGCCCTCAGTTGGTATAGGTCTCGCGACGCAGAAAACAACTCGAACCTTTGCCGAAATGTTCGTTGGCGCTCTGTCCCCCTCGTTGCGTGGGTCCGTCGACCTTTCGGGACGTTGCGCCTGAACCTTAACCTTCTTTCGAACGCGCATCCTAGACTAGGAGTTAAGGAACATAATCGGACTATCAGGCGATCGGATTGCCTTGATAGTATTCGCTAATCAGACTTCCATCACCCTGCAACTCTCCAATACTTGGCCAATCTCGATCAAATAGGAGATGCGACAGCGAAAGATTTTCTGTATTGGCGCATAATTACAGCCATTCATCGCTGTAGCGAAATGATTCACGCGATTCAGCTATTGGGAAAAGCATCAACTGCTCGCCATAGACGAGATTTCCTTGTAAATGTCTAAGAACCTCTTTAAGCTCGGAAAGATTAAATTCTCCGTATCGCGCATAAAGCCAATGCACCATCACTGTTTTGCCTTCCATGTTGACAAGGTGTCGATACCAGTGATAGTCCCTTGGCATTGCATAGGGGCCACAAAATTCAATTCGCCCAGAATATTTTGCATGCATCCAAGCCTGAAGGCATAAATCAATTATTTTATCAACTTCATTTCGATTTGCGATTTCATCAAGTTTCCATTTAGAATCGGATAGCACATTAGACATCGGAATCAATATTTTCCACGATGTGGCTAGTCGCTCGATCGCTCCGGGAGTCACCTCGGCCCTACTCTACTTTCCGGATGGCACAGGATAATTAGAACTGGGAGCGAATGGCCCGTCCAATAATCCAAATGTTTTAATTCCCCACGAAAAACAAAGGAATTTCCTTCTGTTTCGGAAAAAAAGATTTTCCGCATTTAATTTGCAATGCAATTAATCGGCCGGTTCCTCGCGCTTCTGTCTTATTTTTTCGGTCGACGATCTCAAGCTCGGCATCGATTCCGATGTCGCGCTTCGCTGTTTCCCGGAATATGTGCCCAAGTTTCTCAGATATCTCATATTCCGCAATTCTCAAACCGAGAGCCTCTGAATCAGAGCTTGATGTAACGCTTGGAAGATAGGCCATGTGACAGTTTTTCCGATGAAAAAGAGAGAATGCCGGTGCAACATTTTTGTTGTTTGTGCGGTCGACTGTCAACGGATAGAAAAAGTGGCGACTATTTCCACTCGGCTCGTCATATCCTTGCCTCCACCACGGTGGGTATCCGATAGTGCAACGCTGACTCTGGGCGGTCGCATGACCGCTTGCTGAGTGGAACTGCCGTCTGCGTGTCTTGGCAACGTGTCGGACGAAGGTCTCTTCATGGCCGCCTACTGCCCGATGCGCTCAGCGGTACGTCCTGCTCTGGCTTGCACCGCTTTTGCCCTCAAAGGGCCATAAATCAGCTCACGCCTGCGCTTGAAAGACGAGGTTGAAGGGCGTCTGCGTCGCACGACGGAAGCGCGTGAAGCCACCCGCCGTCACGACCTGCATGAGCCGGGCTTCGCCGGCTTGCGCGCCTAGCGCCATTCTGCCTTCCTGCGATAACGATGCCCCGGTGCAGAACATCGTGGAGGCAGAATAAAACAGGCGTCCCACGGGATTCAGATTGTCTTCCAGTCGATCGTTTGCGAAGGGCTCGACGATCATCCACGTGCCATCGCGCTTCAGCGAACCCAGCACATGAGCGGCAGCGCCCGCCGGGTCGCCCATGTCATGCAGGCAGTCAAAAGATGCGACAAGGTCGTAGTCGGCGCCGGGGTATTGCTGCGCGGTGGCCACTTCGAACGTGACGCGATCGCTGACCCCGGCTTCGTGCGCCGCTTCGCGCGCTCGCTGGATGGAGGGTTCGTGGTAGTCGAAGCCGACGAACGTAGAATTCGGATAGGCCAGCGCCATCAGAATCGTGGATGCACCATGACCGCAGCCGACATCCGCTACCCGGGCAGTCCGCGCCTTGAGGGTTGCTTCGACGCCGTCGAGCGCCGGAATCCAGTCGTTGATCAGATGAGCGACATAGCCGGGCCGAAAAAATCGCTCCGTTCCCCTAAATAATGACGGGTGATGCTGGTGCCAGCCGACTCCGAGGCCGGTGCGAAACGCGGCCTCCAGCTTGGGAAGGCTCCGAAACATGGCTTCGGCGCAGTCGCAAAAACCCGGAACAAAAGTCGGGCTACTCTCTTCGGAAAAACACAGCGCCATTTCGTTTTCGAGCTGATAGGATGCCGTCGCCGCGTCGTACTGGATAAACCCCGATGCCGCCTGCGCAGCAAGCCACTCGCGCACGTATCGTTCTGCCAGGCCGGCGCGCTCGGCCACCTGCGTCGAACTCATCCAGCCCTGTTGGGCCATGGCCTTGTACAGGCCGAGCCGGTCGCCCAGCGCAATGAGCGGCGCGGATGCAATCGCGCCGAACTCGCCGATCATGCGCCCCATGAAGTTTTCTAACTTCTGTTCGTCGTATTCCATTTGTCGCCTCCTCCATGAAGAAAAATCAGTCCGCCGGAGTGCAGTCCGAGCTTTCGACCCAAGGCGAAGAAAATGGCGGCGCAACCCGCCGGCTACCACGCCAGACCCGCCAGGCAATCGCAGGGCTCAGTAGCGAAGGCGGTGAGGCCGTCAGGTTGACGACCTTCAGAAATGCCGTGGTCAGTGTGCTGTCGTGAGTCGCGGCAAGATGCAGCCTTCCTATGTACCAGTTGAGGAAGCGAAGCATCGGCGCTCGCGTGCCCCTGATTTGCGGGTGGCGCAGGTCGTTGCCCACTGCGATCTCCCACGGTATATCGATGATCCGTGCAGCACGCCCGAAAAATCGCCGCGCAAGATCGATCGAGCCCGCGCGCAGGCACTGTTGCAGCGCCAGCGCCTCCAGTGCCGCCACGGTCATGCCCTGTCCATAAACCGGATTGAAGCTGCAGATGGCGTCACCAAAGGTGAGGTAATTTTCGGGGAAGCGTGCGAGAGCCTCGTAGCGTCGTCGCTGGCTGGAGGCGTAGCGGTAGCGCCGGTAGTCGCTCAACGGCTCCGCGTTGGCGACCACGTCGTGAATCTCCCTGGTGGGCAAGGTCGCCAGATAGGCGAGAAAGCCCTGATCGTTATCCGGTGCGTCGTCGCTGAGAAAGCCGCCGGCACTGACGATCCAGCGGTCGCCCTCCTGCGCGAGCAGGACGCCGTTTCGCCAGTTCGGCGCACTGCCGGCTACGACGATGCCCTGCCGGCCGCCAAGGTCAGTCCGCCGGCGGCGATAGGTACGGGTCATATAGCTAATGCCGATCTCGACCTTCTCGACGGCCGGAGGCAGATATCCGAGTTCTTCGAGCCACGCCGCACCGGATGAACCGCGGCCAGTCGCATCCACGACGAGATCCGCATCGATGGTTTGTTCCGGTCCGGCGTCGGCACGCATGCGCACACCGGTTACGCGTTTGCGAGCGGCGTCGCTGGCAAGGCCCACCACGGCGCAATGTTCGATGGCGCGCACGTTTCGCAATGCAAGCAGCCGTCGCCGGACATGACCTTCGAGCACGGGCCGGCTCGCCAGCAAGCCGAACAGGCCGCTCTTGCCGCGGGCAAGCGTCACGTTGCGGCCTATCCACGTAATATCGTTGGCGACATCGCCGACCAGGCCGCCGCTTTGCGTGACCACGTCATCGATATAGCCCGGGAAGAATGCCTCGAGCACCGCGCTGCCGCGCGCAAGCAGTCCATGCGTGTGGCGTCCCTGCGGAACACCCTTGCGCGGCGTGTCGGCTGCCGGAAGCACGTCACGCTCCAGCAGGGTCACCGTGGTGTAGAAGTCTGCCAGTGCGCGGGCGGCCATCAGACCTCCCATGCTGGCGCCAATTACGATCGCATGCGTACCCAGATTCTTCATGGCAATCCTCCAGTTCGGCCCTTCGCGACGGGTCACTGACAACCGTCTGGCGCGAATGGTAGGATCGGCTCGTCCCTTGAGCGTCCCCTGGACGCTGTCATTGAGGATCGCAACATCATGGCTCTGTTCAGCGTGCGGACGCTCGGATTTCCTGAGATCCGTCGGGATGGGCAGCTGTGCCAGCTGACCCTGCGAAAAGGACTGGCCCTGCTGATCTATCTGGCCGAAGCGAAGGGGGCCGTCGCGCGCGACCTCGTCGCAACCATGTTGTGGCCGGAAAGCGGCGAAGAGGTCGTGCGCGCGCGGCTGCGTCGTCTGTTGCATCGCCTCCAGCTGATACTCGGTGACGACGCTCTCACGATCGACCGGTCGACGGTTCGATGGTCGTCGTCGGTCGGCCTGGACGTGGATTCCCAACTTTTCGAGCAGGCCTGCGATCGCGGCGAGTTCGAGTGGGCGTGCCGCCACTATTCCGGCGACTTTCTCGCGGGTTTTTCGCCGGGCGATTGCCCGCAGTTCGACGAGTGGGCTTTCTTTCACCGTGAGGCCCTGCGGGGTCGTCTGATTCAGGCGCTGGAGCGGGAGGTGCGCGACAGGAATGCGGCCGCCGACTACGCCGCGGCTGCCGCGCACGCGGGTAGTCTTGTCGAGCTCGATCCGCTTAGCGAGGTGTACGGGCGGCATCTCATCCGCAATCTGCTGCTCGCTGGACATCGGGCCGCCGCCGAGCGCAGCCTCGATGCCTTGACGCAGCGCCTGCGCGACGAGCTCGATATAGAGCCCGAACTGGAAACCCGGTCGCTGTTGAACGTCGGCGCCGCGACGTTGCCCATCGAAGCCCCGCCGTCTACACGCTACGTCAGCGGAGGTGGCGTCCATCTGGCCTTCCAGACATACGGCGCCGGCTGCGTTGACGTACTGCTGCTGCCCGGTTTCGTGTCCCACGTCGAACGGCTTTGGGAGGAGCCACGGTGCCGCGCGCTGCTGTCCTCCATCGCCCGCACGGGCCGTCTGATCCTGTTCGATCGTCGCGGTATTGGCCTTTCCGACCGGGTTGGTTTCAACCCCAACGTCGATGCGACCGCCGAGGATATCGGCACGGTGCTGGACGCTACTGCGAGCCGCCGGGTGGTGCTGTTCGGTGCGTCCGAGGCCGGCCCGGCATGCATCAAGTTTGCCGCTGACCACCCCGAACGGGTTGCTGGCCTTGTGCTCTTCGGCTCGTTGGCCAAGGGATGTGCGACGCCCGACTATTCGTACGCGTTGCAGGCTAGCCAGTACGACGCATGGTTGCAGAAGCTGATAGCGGTCTGGGGCGGGCCCGCCGGGATCGAAACATTTGCCCCGACCCTGGCTGGCGATCCGCAGGCGAGAGCCTGGTGGGCAGGATTGCTGCGCGCCGCGTCGAGCCCGGGCGCTATCAAGGGCGTGCTCGAGGCATTGCGCGACATGGATGTGCGGCACCTGCTCGGGCAGATTTCCATGCCGACCCTGGTACTACACCGTCACGACGATCGTGCCGTTCGCGTTGGCGCCGGCCGGCATCTCGCGAGCCACATCGCACAGGCGAAATTCGTCGAGCTCGAAGGCGCCGATCACTGGGCCTTCGCGGGCGATCAGCAACCTGTCCTCGACAACTTCAGGCAATTTGTCGGCAGTCTTGCTACGTGATTGCGAACGAGCGATGCACTCGCACAAATGCCGTTCGGGCGGCCGCTTTTGTTAGCCGAGGACGAGCTCGCCCGAGCCTCTTCTGAACTCCAGTCTCTCGTGAAGCCTGTATCAGTTGGGCGCACTCGTTTGTACCGCCGGCGCAATGGCCGCTTTTCCGAACCCCTGGATGGCGCGCCAAACGTCCAGTTGCGAGGTACGGCAGCCCCTTCGATTGTCCGTATTGCAACGCAGGCAAATGGCCGCCGCCGACACCGGCACTTCGGCGGCAACGGCGCGTTGAACAAATAATGTCCCAACGGCCACATGCAGTGCGCACCGCGGGCCTTGACGCGTTCGTTGTGCCTGATGTGCGGAGGCTTCCGCGCCTGGTGGCACTGGCCCCGCAGTCACCGCGTACTGCGTTGATGGGAACCGTCTGCGGAGCGAACCTGGATCGGAGCAAGCATGGTCCCGCGGCAACGCCTGGCGCCACAGCGACAGGCGTACTCGCTGGCTGAATCGCCCGCTTTCGCCGAGAGTTCAAGCGCGTAGTCGATGAACAGCTCCTCGCCGGGCTGGATGTCCCTCAGAGCGTTGATGTAGACGCGGCCTGATTGCTCGATCGCCTCGCAGTTCGCCCTGCACGCATGATTGAGCCACCTTGCGCCGTTG
>NZ_CAJMYZ010000044.1:0-33706 GCF_905220155.1 Paraburkholderia sp. J7
TGCAGCGTAAAATCGACTTCAAAGTTGAAAATATCAGGACTGCGGAGCAATCTGATTAATGCGGTCGCTCTCAGAAGCCGAAAGGACCGGAACATCGCGCTGCCTTGACGGATCGACGCGGCAGCGCAGCGGCAGTTGACTACCCCTTGCTTTGCACCACGTGATCATTGTCCCGGGCGAACTTCAGCACGAAGTCGAAGGCGTAGGGCGCGACCTCACGCAGCCGGGCGTCGAGTACGACACACTTGAGGTTGCCGATAATCATCGGGCAAATATAGAGCGAATAACCCAGGTGCAGGTTTTCCTTTCTGACGCCGCGCGCTCGCGGCCCGAAGCTCGACAAGGCGCCGGCCAGGCGCTCGGACCAGTCGCTGGGCCGGAATGCCTTGCCCTTGCTGGTGATACCTAGGATGACGTATGCAGAAGGATTCGCGGTGGTCATATGCAAATCTGTTCAGGCTCTGAAGAGGTCGAGGTTCTTCAATTGAGGCGTTCGCTGCGCCAGCCCACGATGCCGCTAAAAGTCCACACGCACCGGGCGCCGCCGCGGCGTTCAGTGCGCCAGTTCGACGCGTCTGCCGCGCGCATTCGAATAGTCAGCATGGGCTTCGGGCATATCGCGCTCCGTCGCGACACGGTCCGGTGGCACGCTCAATTGCAGAATTTCGCTCGTCGCTTTCAATGACTCGCGCGCCTTGTCTGGGTGGTTCGACGAGAGCTGCGTGCCGTAGCCCGGAATGATCTTGTGGATCTTCGCCTGCCAAGCGGGTGCTCGAAACCTGCTCGGAAAGGCCCTTTCCAGCAGGCTCAGCATGATGGGAGCCGCAGTCGAAGCGCCGGGGGAGGCGCCCACCAGGCCCGCGATGCTTCCGTCCTTCGAGCAGACAATTTCGGTGCCAAGCTTGAGCACGCCGCCCTTCGTCTTGTCGCGCTTGATAATCTGCACGCGCTGGCCGGCTTGCCAGAGCCGCCAGTCCTCCTGGCGGGCAAGCGGAAGATATTCCTGCAATGCCTCGAGGCGGTTGGCGTCCGAGAGCGTCACTTGACCGGCCAGATACTTGATGAGCGAGAACTCGGAAAGTCCCACACGCACCATTGGAACGAGGTTGTTCATTCCCGTGCTGGCGAGCAGGTCGCTGTACGAGCCGTTCTTCAGGAATTTCGTCGAGAACGTGGCGAACGGTCCGAACAGAATGGCTTTCTTTCCGTCGAGAATACGCGTGTCCAGGTGCGGCACCGACATGGGCGGGGAGCCGACTGAAGCTTTGCCGTATGCCTTGGCGAAATGGCGGTTCGCAATGTCGCTGTTGTCCGCGACGAGGAACGAACCGCCAACTGGGAAGCCGCCGTACTCTTTCGCCTCGGGAATGCCGGATTTCTGCAACAGCGGCAGGGAACCGCCGCCAGCGCCCACAAAAACGAACCGGGCATCGACCTGGACGGTCTGCACGCGCGATTGGGTATCTTCCAGCGTCACGCGCCACGTGCCGTCGTTATTGCGCGCGATCTTCTGAACATTGCTATTCAGCAGCAGATTGAAATTGGACCGACTGCTCAGGTAGCGAACGTATTGACGTGTGACTTCGCCGAAGTTCACGTCGGTGCCCTCGGGCGACCACGTCGCGGCAACCTTCTGGCGGGGATCGCGGCCTTCCATCATTAGCGGAACCCACTGAGCGATCTCGTCATGCGATTCCGAGTATTTCATGCCGTGAAAAAGTGCATTGGGCTGCAAGGCAGCGTAGCGATTCTTCAGGAAACGAATGTTCTCGTCGCCCCAGACGAAACTCATGTGCGGCGTCGTGTTGATGAACGACCGCGGCTGCTTCAGTATTCCGCGGCTGACACCCCAGGCCCAGAACTGCCGCGAGACCTGAAAATCCTCGCTGATGCGCACGGCCTTTGTGATGTCTATTGCGCCGCTCGAGGTCTGCGGCGTGTAGTTGAGCTCGGCGAGAGCGGTGTGCCCGGTGCCCGCATTGTTCCAGCCGTTCGAACTCTCCGCTGCGACGCAGTCGAGTCGCTCGGCCATTATCATCGACCACTGCGGTTCGAGTTCGTGGAGCAGGACGCCGAGCGTCGCGCTCATGATCCCCCCTCCTATGAAGAGGACGTCGACCCTATCGAGTTCATTGCCGGATCCTGCTAGCGAGCGGCCAGAATTTTCCTGTCCCGGTAGTGCTTGTCGTTTCATTTGTGCCAAGGTGCTCACCCGCTGTAGTTTATGCGGAAGTTGTTTGCCGTCTGACCGTAGGTCTCCTGCCGATCGATCCCGTCGAACCTGCTCGTTGCGACCAGGAATGAAGAACGAAAAAACTGGATTTCTGTTTGTCGACAGTTAATTGAAAAAGAAACCTCGAACACGTGGCTGATTTCCTTCTCGTCCAGACGAACGTAATGGTATGGGCTCACAGCTGCTACATATAGCCGCAGTGTGGCAATAGACCTTTGCTTGATGGTTGTGAATTTATGATGCGCAACGCGAGCGAACCCAGTAGGCGCATTCTGCCGTTGATTTCGCACCGGCATGTGCGAGAATAAAGTTTTCGTTTATTAAATTTCACCACTATTCGGTTCGCGTGAACTATGTCGTGGCAAGGAATGCCGAATCATGGATGCAGAATTGGCCATGGATGCGCGAACATACGCTGACGCAATCGAGAAAGTCGCGAGCCGCCGCCGGTCGGGGCCTGTGGGCTGAAGGAAAGATCAATTACTGCTTCTGGAGCAGACTACTCCAATATCCATGGTGAACGTCAGCCGCGTCGATCGATTCAGACAGGCAAAGGCAAAGGGGATGTTGAATAAATTGTTTTACCGTGAGATTGGTAGTCAATTGATATATCGATGTCGGACTCAATGCTTATTAAGAGAACCGATAGGCAATGCACGACCCGGTTCAGGAGGTGTTTCCTTTTGCAATCTTATATTTCCCTTGAGGGGCGGCGCTTTTGGCAGAGTTTGCCCGCAGGGCGTGTGGAAGGGACTCTTGCATTGCGGGTACTTAATCAGGGCGGGGCGGTAAACTATAGTTCGGGGCACCGCAGCACGTTACGCTGCGCGTAAGGAGTTTAGTCGTGAAGGTTATGCCATGCCTCTTGGTCGCCATATCGCTTTTCGCTACCGCTGCGTATGCACAGGGAAACCATGCCCAGCCGTCCGCGGCCAACGAAACCGCCGCGCAGAACGACACGGCTCCGGCGGCGGACAATTTCGGCCGCGTTGACCACGATCGGCGAGAGGGCAAGAAGGACGACTGTGTCGGTCCGGTGTCGTTCTGCAATATCTATTTCGGCAGCTGAGAGCTTGCATCTGCAAATGGCTCCATGCAAGCCGGTGCTGGAAGCGCATGGTATAGACCGCCCATTGGCCTGAGTCGTTTTGTCGAGCGGCTCGGAGGTGAAAATTGAACAACTCTAATGAGCATGTGTGGGAAAGCACCGTTGCGCTGCTCGGCCGGATGTGTTCGCCGGATGACGGGGCAGACAAGTACATGGTGAGTGGCCCCGATAATGGGCGAGATTCCGCGAAAAAAGCGCCTCCAGCGCGTTCCGGAGGAGGGGCGACCGATCTGGCCAACTGCACTATCGTCGATCGAATTTCCGCGTGTTCCATCATGGTGCGCTGGCGCGACGCCACCGTCGGACACTATGGCGAGCAACTGTGGAAGCGCGGTAACGCGCGGCGCTCGACCTGGTGCATCTTGAGCGGGATGCGGGTCAGGCGGGGCGATATCGTGTATCGACCCTGCATGCGGGGCCTGCGACCGATGAATTGCGAAGAAGTGATCCTGGCGAGGGTGCTGGAAGAGGGCTGACGTCGGTGTTTGCCAGATCTCGTCGGCCATCGACCAGGGCGTCGCACTGTGCAATCTCAGTCGCGGGAGAACTTGTGCAATTCGGACACATCCTTCATGCGTGTTGAAGGTAGTTGCTCCCGCAATATCACCGCCCAAGGCCGGACTTTCGCGTCGGTATCCCCGCGCGAAGGATAGATTGCGTAGATGACCAGTGCGCGCGACGTGTAGTCGGGCAGTATCCATGCGAGTTCGAACTTTCGATGAACTATGCGTTGCTCGACATCGCAAAGCAGATGCTTGCCCAGCAGGAAATGCTGCCCGAGCTTACATGGGGGACGCTTTGCCGGAAGGCTTGGCACGCAGCGCGAAATGGGCGAGGCTGAAACCCCGTTCCCGGAGTACGAGCCGCAGGTTGACTTGGTTGCGGAAGAAATTGCGCCTGGTAGGAACCGCGTCGCCGCGCTCGCGGGCTTGCCTTCGGCGGTGCGGTGCCAGCCGAGCTGAACGGGCATCGGCCCGACGTGGTCGCGGCGCGCTGAAGCGTGGCGGCGCGCGCGATATCGACGTGGACCACGGCCGACTTCTGTCCGAACGTCAACCCACTCGTTTCGATGGGCGGCTACGCGGGCACCGGTCCGCTGTTTCAGTTCCTGAAGTCGATGGACAGCCACGTCGTATCGACGGAGAACCGCGAGAATGCCTCGGCCGCCGCCAATGCCGCGCAAGCGCAATACGATCAGGCGGTCGCCCAACTCGATGTGGCGAAGCTCAACCTTGAGCATACGCGCGTAGCTTCTCCGGTTGACGGTTATGTACCGAACCTGCAAGTCTGAAAGGGCAACTACGCTGTCATTGGGCAGCCGAGGCTGGAGTGATCGATAGCAATTCCTTTCTGGGTTTGTGGCTATTTCGAGGAAACCAAGTTGCCCGGCGTGAAGCTTGGCGAGAAGGCCGAAATGCGGCTCATGAGCGGCGCCACGTTCGACCGTCACGTCGAGACCATCTCCAGCGACATTTACGATCACGATAGTCCGCAAAGCTGCGATCTGCCCGCCGATGTGAATCCGACCTACAATTGGGTGCGGCTAGCGCAACGCGTGCCGGTGCGCATCCATATCGACAAGGTGGCCGAGAACACTCAGCTTGTCGCCTGGCTCGCCCGCACCGTGGTCATCAAGCCCGGAAAATGACTGCGCGTTGAATGGCGGCTGAATTCAGCCATCATTCAGTTTTTTTCGAAGGTGCTCACCGATCAGCAGGGCGTCGATCGCTTCGCGCGCTACGCGAGATCGTTGGCGCGGCCCGTCCGGCGACACGTTGCCCGTGAGCACACGTGGCGCATGCCCGTGATTGCGCGCGCCGAAGCCGATTACCCAGGTGACGGCCTCTTAGAGCGCGCGGATGCCGCGCGACGTGCTGCCATCAACCTCCTCGATTCGCTCGCCGCGCGCGATTCAGACGCTTTGCGACGCCCGGCGCGCCCCGATAGCCGCGATGACCGTCGACAATGCGAATGGCCGCTTCGTCGAACGGCGAGTACTGGTGTCCAGCCGCCGCATGGCACAACGCGTCTTCGACGTCGAGTTGCGCGATGTCACCGAAGTGCGGCGGTGGGAACGTCGCGCCGCCTCCGGTGACGTGCGCAACGAGAGCGGGCCGAGCGTATTCGGGCAGGCCGAGCGCGTTGCTGCACGCGGCCATTGCGTCACTCGGGTAGGCTTTGAATGCTTGACGCTGTCAAAAATTTAAAGAAGAAAGACCTGGCTTGTGGTGCTGTTCGCCGTGGTGCGCGAGCACGACGTCTGCATACGCGGAGCAATGGGGTGTTCAATTTGCCGGCGGCGGGGCGGCTCACGACGTTCGCAAAGCCGATTTCGGCATTGTTTGAATCCCGGGACCGAGTTGGTGAGGAATTGGCGGCTATCATTTCACCGTAGTGGGGCGCATGCCGCCTATTTGGATGTCCAGGAGAAACCGGACTCGCATCCAAACATCTGGGATGTTTGAGCTAGCGCCGGTGTTTCGCTTTATCAAGAGTTCCGGCTATATTCGGCCATTCGTCGAAGCAGGCTTGGGGGGGTAGACTGCTTTCTCACGTGAGTGAAACGCCGGACCGTATCTTCTCGTCTTCGTTTCAGTTTGGCGACATGGTGGGTGTGGGCGCGCAATTCGGAGCGCACCGGAGCTATCATGCCGGTTTCCGCTTTGAGCATTTGTCGAACACGGGTCTGGAGCGCCCCAGCCCAGGTTTCCACACGGGTCAAAAATATGTTCAGTATAACTTCTGATTGTGTAGGAACGGA
Organism: Paraburkholderia sp. J7; assembly: GCF_905220155.1. Lineage (NCBI taxonomy): Bacteria > Pseudomonadati > Pseudomonadota > Betaproteobacteria > Burkholderiales > Burkholderiaceae > Paraburkholderia > Paraburkholderia sp. J7. The sequence continues at coordinate 6,103 of NZ_CAJMYZ010000044.1, forward strand.
TATCCAATGCCGGCGTGTTGCCAAGGCCATCAGAAGCGGGTGCGCAATCCGGCCGTCGCGACCATCTGCTTTGCGGTAGAGGACGCGCCGCCCGACGTGTTAATGAACGCGACGTACTGCTTGCCGCACACATGTTGGTACATGGCTTCGGCATAGATATCGGCTCGCTTCGAAAGCGAGTAGATCACCTGTGCGTTGACCTGATTCCACTTCGGGTCGGCGCCATAGGTCGTGGCGTTGGTCACATGGCCATCCGTGTAGGTGTAGGTGACGCCGAGCTTCAGCGTAGATTAGCGCATAGCGACCGTTCAGTTCGAAGTTGTCGAAGCGGACCGTGCCGTACGCCGAGCTGAACGACCTCGTGCTGATACTGGCTATGGGAATACGCGAAGCCGAGCACGGCCGGCCCCAGTGTGTAGTCGATACCGGCGGCGGACACGCGCTGCACGTCGGCGCCGAGCAGGAATCCGGCCGTGCCATTGGCCGTGGACTCCGCCGTTTCGATCGCACCGCTCGTGTTCGTGTTATTTGAGCCGTTGATCTTGAGATAGCTGGCCGCCAGTTTTAACGGACCGTTGCCGTAACTCGCGCCCGCGCTGTATGCGCGGTTCGCACTGAAGTCGGTGCTGTTCGAGAAGGCATAGACGCCACCGAACTTGAAGCCGTCGATGTCCGGACTATTGAACTTCACGGCGTTGTTGATGCGGACCGAGTAGTCGAGGTTGTCGTTATCGAACGGGTGGGAAAAGCCGGTCTTTCCGAAAGTCGATGCCACTTCCGACAGAGGCGCAACGAAATCGACGCCCACATAAGACTGACGCGCGAAGAAGCGATTGTTCTGCCCCATCTTGCCGTTCTGGATGTTGAAACCGCTTTCCAGCACGAACACCGCACTCAAGCCGCTGTCGAGATCTTCGCTGCCGCGCACACCGAACTGGCTGCCATTAGTGTTGCCGCTCGTGGCCTGAACGAGCGAACCTGCGCTCGTACCTTTTTTCACGTTGTTCGTGTACATGAGACCGGCGTCGATCAGGCCGTACAGCGTAACGAAATGCTGCGCGTGAGCGAGTGGCGCGAGCAAGCTGGTTGTGACCGCCACGTCCAGGAGATACTTCTTGGACAAGGTTGACTCCGGGAAAGACGCCGGACTCCAGTGCTGGATGCTATGGTCACCGGTAAGCGCGTCAATGGATATATCCGAAAACTAAGGTCTGTCATCTCGATTGGCCTTTGCCTATCGTGCAACATTTAACATAATACTAATTATCGACATTTTTACGATGTTCGCAAACATAAAATAGACCATCTCATATCTCGACGATCATCTTCAGCGCCTGCGTGCTGGCCGCCTGCGAAAACGTCTCATACGCCTTGTGCATGTCGTCGAACGCAAACCGGTGCGTGATCCTGAAAACCGACTTCGGGAGGCCTACTCCCATCTTCAGTACAGCACCGCAGGCCCCCGTCTGCGTTCGTGACACACTAAGCAGTCCTATCGTATTACGGTCTGCCTGCTCTCGTCCTCCGCGGCCACTCTACAGCCCCGAAGCCGCCATTCAGCCATGCGTGCGTCATCGGTTGCTTTGAGACTTAAACCGGCATTCGTTTTTTCGCCCATAGTGACGCGCTGAATTCGGCACTGTCGGCGAGCTGCACGGGGAACATACTTCGGGCCGGTCGCATGTCCTGTTTAAATCGGCTGTCATTAGTCTGGCCGGCCTCGGAGAGGAAGGAAGCACGTCAACTTATTTCGAGCAGTTCCTGATGGAACTTTGCGAATGCCAGTCCGCGCGCACGAAGCACACTACTCATGTCGCACGGCAATTCGCAGGCCGCTCACTAGGAGCTTCCTCTGCTTTCTTAGATTCGTCGTGAACGCGCCAATACGCGGGTACGTTCGACCACTTCAATACTACGGTTAGCGTTTCAAGATAAAACCCTGAGCATTCCGTGATCGACCCATGTGATATCGGATCTTCATTTCCGTACGACCGCTGGTGAAGCTGAAGCATCCACTGAAAATTCAATAGCGAAGCAGTTCGCGCAGCCTAGCATGATTGATTGACGCGTTATACCAACCATTGACGAGTACTTAAGCCGCTGTTGACAGCCGAGTGCGGTGCTCAGTGCGGCTGGATCTGATTTTCGTGACTGGCTCTTCTAAACCAAGGTTTAGACAGATCAACCATTTTCTCAGGCTCTTGATCCATTGGCTGGGGCCCGCGCGCGTTTCGCATGCAGCAATCGTACGCATCGGTACCAGAGGCTTGAATCGATCGACCACGGTGCACTACAAATCAACTGGCACGCGCCGGATGCTTACTCCCGGGTTGCAAGAATTCGCGGTCACACACGCGCGCAACCACGGGCGTCCAAGGAGTTCGCCATGCAACCGACACCCTGCTTCAGTGACGGTCTCTTTGGCACCCGCTGTGCGGCAGATGTTACCTGCCGTTCGGTGGTGCAGCGGTTCGGTACGCAACTGCAGCCTTGCTTCCAACGGATCTCATGCGCAGCGAGCCGGCGCACATGCGATTCATCTTTTGAAAGGAAAGACTATGAAGATCGAAGGTGCTGTCGTTTTCGTGACGGGCGCGAACCGCGGGCTAGGCCTGGAGTTCGCGAAACAGGCGATCGAAAGAGGGGCGCGGAAGGTTTATGCGGGTGCGCGTGATCGGGCCAGCGTGACGCTGCCGGGAGTCGTGCCCGTGAAGCTCGACGTGACAGATCCGGCGGCCGTGGCCGCGGCAGCCGACGCGGCGCGCGACGTCACGCTGTTGATCAATAACGCGGGCATTGCGCAGTTGGGCAACCTGGCGGATGACGGCGCGCTCGACGCGTTGCGCAGTCACCTCGAAACCAACGTGATCGGGATGCTGGCGATGTCGCGGGCGTTCGCAGGGAGCCTCGCCGGCAACGGCGGCGGCGCGATCCTGAACGTCCTGTCCGTCGCAAGCTGGGTGAACCGGCCGATCCTCTCGGCCTACGGCGTGTCGAAGTCGGCAGCGTGGGCACTGACCAACGGCCTGCGCCAATCACTGCGCGATCAACACACGCAGGTCGTCGCGCTGCATGCCGGCTTTATCGATACCGATCTGACGCGTGGGCTGGAAGTGCCGAAGGCGACACCGGCCGACGTCGTACGCCAGGCGTACGACGCGATCGAGGCCGGCGCAAAGGAAGTGTCCACCGATGAGTTCACGCGGCAGGTGAAGGCCGGGCTGTCGGCGGGCCTCTATCTGAACGACGCGACGCCGCTCTAACGGCGACGGGGTGCTCGTCAGGTTAGGCCGTGATGTCAACGACGCCTGCGATCTTCGCGTCCGGAGTCAGCGACGCGTAACAACGTCTTTCATGGATGGCCGCTGGCGTGAGGACCGGACTTCAGTCCGCTCATTCTTCACTCTGGATTCATTTCATTGTTGCGGGCAACGTGTCCGTCAGGGAAAAAACACTTATGCCGACTCTTTTTGACCCCCTCCAGATTGGCGACCTCACGTTGCCGAACCGCATCATCATGGCCCCGGTGACCCGTAAGCGCGCAGGTGACAAACGCGTGCCCAACGCGCTTATGGCGAAGTACTACACCGAACGCGCCTCTGCCGGGCTGATCCTTACAGAAGCCACCTCCGTGACGCCGCAAGGCGTCGGCTACGCTGCGACGCCGGGCATCTGGTCCCCCGAACAGGTCGCGGGCTGGAAGCTTGTCACCGAATCGGTGCACGTCGCTGGCGGCAAGATCTTCCTGCAACTTTGGCATGTCGGCCGTGTGTCGGACCCGATCTTTCTAAACGGAGAGCAGCCGGTTGCACCAAGCGCGATCGCACCACAGGGGCACGTGAGCTTCTTGCGCCCGCAGCGGCCATATGTGACGCCGCGCGCTCTGAATTTGTCCGAAATCCCGGGCATCGTCGATGCCTATCGCACGGGTGCCGAAAACGCCAAGGCCGCCGGTTTCGACGGCGTCGAAGTGCACGGTGCGAACGGCTATCTACTCGATCAGTTCCTGCAGGACAGCACAAACCATCGCACTGACGCGTACGGCGGCTCAATCGAATACCGCGCCCGCCTGCTGCTCGAAGTGACCGATGCATGTATCGAGGTGTGGGGCGCTAATCGCGTCGGCATGCACCTCGCGCCGCGCGGCGACCTGGGTACGATGGGCGATTCCGACCCAGTGGCTACTTTCGGCTATGTCGCGCGAGAACTTGGCAAGCGCAAGATCGCATTTATTGCCGCTCGCGAATCGCTCGGCGACAAGCGTCTGGGGCCGCAACTGAAAGCCGCGTTCGGCGGTCCCTACATCGCGAACGAGAAATTCACCCGGGAAACGGCGCAACAGGTACTCGACACAGGCGAAGCGGATGCCGTTGCATGGGGCCAGCTGTTTATTGCCAACCCGGACTTACCACGTCGCTTCGAACTCGACGCACCATTGAATCAGCCCGATCCAACGACGTACTACGCCGAAGGGGAAACCGGCTACACGGATTATCCGGTACTAAAAGCGTCGGATTGAACGCAGCCGCGGCTTGTGAAAAATAGCTCGGTTCAAGGTGATTGTAGGCTCGGTCATGCAGCCAATCCGTCGATCACCGTATGCGCTTTACGTGAGAGTAAGATTTCGCGAATCGTGCCAGTCAAGCAGCGCCGGCGGACGCACTTAGTGCAGGACGATGGCCTCCGGCGATCGAACGCCAGCGAACATCGGGGCCATGCAATAGAGGCGCTGAGGTTGTTGCAATCCGAATGACCTCGGCGACCTTCAATCGTTGGCATTGACCGCATCCTTATCCGCCCTCAAGCACTTTCCAGTTTGACCGAATGATGTGGCACGTGTATCGGTCGAGATTGTTCTCTGGTTAGCCCTGGTGTTCCAGCCCGGCTTCCCAGACCGTTTGAGCCGTAACGATCTCGGTCACGACGTTGTGCCATGAGAGGCCCGACGCGTCAGCATCGGCGACCGTGTTGTCGGCCTATTGCTTCTGCTCCCAGCCGAAATAAAAGATTGCCGAGCAGTAGCACCGCCCAAGGTCATTGCCCCGAAGGTTCGACGTTGTTGGACGTGGATCGGGAAGAAGAGTTCCAGATGCTGACGAGAGCTGAATCTGGTCTTCATGTTGAATCACCTCAAGACAATTGTTGGTCTGCATTGCGACGATCAATTTATTTCGCAATCGAAATTACCGCCTGCGAGTAATTTCCAGAGAGATCTGGCGGCGTCAATAACACACAAGTAATCGCCTGTGATTGGCTGGCGAAGAGACGACCATCCAACCAAGGTTCGCGATTCTTCGCACTGCGTGAGCGCCGCATGATAGCGGACGGCCGATGCCGGCGGCGAAAGACCAAGGGTAGGCGCCGATCAGTCGTCGCGGTGCAGTTCCCAGATTCACATCGCCAACCCACTCCTGAACCAAGGTTCAGATGGCCCAACCATGTGCGTATCCCCCCGGCCCGTTGGGTGAAGACCGGCCGCGTTTCACGCACGGCAATTGCGCGATTCGATACCAAGAGGTCGCCCTGATCAACCACGGCGCAATACAAACCAACCGCCGCGCGCCGCATGCTCACTCCAGGGTAGTGAAGATTTGCATTCACCCCGAACGCAACCACTGGTTGCCAAGGAGTTCGCCATGCAACAGACGCCAACCATTAGCGCAGTTAGTCTCTCGACGGCACCCCGGGTCTCACACGAGTTCGACGAAGCGCCCCTGTTTCACCTGTGCCGCGCGCCATTCTCCGCTTGCGATCGCTGTGGAGCACTTCACTGGATTCAGAGAGGAGAAAACATGAGCGATTTCTTTGGAATTGAAGACCTGCTATCCCAAGCCTATGAAGACGCGGTCTACAACGCGATGATACCGGCCTGAACCACACCAATCCCTGAGCTCGCCAATCGCCGTTTGCTGAGGCCCATCTGTGAGATGGGTCAGGGTGCATACGGATTGATGGCGCTCGACCCGATTCCGGCGCGATCTGCGCCCCAGCGCGCTGGCAATGGCACGTGGCACGGCGAGTGCCCACGCACAGAAAACTGGGCTAACCGATGAGGATTTCGCAATGATCACCAAGATCCAGACCGTGCTACTCACGGGCAAAACTTATACGACTACCAGCCACCGCGAAGGCGCTCCCCGCGGCGATGAACGTATCGACATTCGACTCTCAACCCCCGGCAACGCTGCCAACGACATTGCTTTCACAGCGATTCAGATGCATCCAACCGCGGAGCAGTTGTTCGCTGGCGCCTGGTCGGCCTGCTACACGGGCGCGCTAGGCCTCGCGGCGATGTCGAAGAAAGTGGAGCTTCCCCCGGACCTTTCCGTTGACGTCGAGGTCGATCTAGGAAAAACCCGCAGCGAGTATTTCATACAGGCCCGGTTCAACGTTCGCATGCCCGGTGTCGCACAGGACCTCGCCGAAGCCATCGTGCACTCTGCGCATCAGATCTGCCCTTACTCGAAGGCTGTGCACGGCAACATCGACATCGTCGTGAACGTCATGACGGCGTGATCCGGCAAAACGGCGCGTCGCACCGAGCATCTCTTACGGAATATCCATCGTGAAGACCAGACCTATCGCTGCACTGATCGTCGTTTTTTCGGCCCCCATAGGCGCCCCCGCATTCGCCAGTTGCTATGGACCTATCCCCTTCTCGCGACCATCGGTTGGCGCCACCGATTCGCAACGCGGTCAGGGCGTGCAAACTCTCGCCGCCGAGCGCGACGACGCTACGTACACGCGAGAAATGTATGGCGGTATAGCCGCTGGATTCTCTCGGGCAGACAGCCATGCTGCTGCGACGTCGCGCGAAGACCTGTTCGCGCGTCACTAGATCGCGTATCCCTCCGGCACTGGCCTCTCGCGCGTCGTCGTCCCTCACGCGCGAAGGTCACAGATGGGGTGGGATAAGCATCACTTTCCAGCGAAGTAGACAATGTTCAGTCATGTATTGGTCGACCCCAACGACTTGGGAAAAGCAAAGCGTTTCTACGATGCTGTGCTCGGGGCTCTCGGCTACGGCGAAGGTATCAGCGATGAAAACGAGCGGCGCAGGCGCTATGTCTATCGTGCGGAAACGGGTTTTTTGATTGTCACCCAGCCGCTTGATGGTCTGCCGGCTACCCATGCCAATGGCGGGACGATCGGTACGACCTGCCGCGCCCCTCGCATCTGGTGGTAAGGCCGAGTTGAGGGTGGTCACCGAGCGCGCGCAGACGAAGAATTGCGACGCGGACTGCCGCCGGGCGCTATCCATGCACCGCGCCCTACGAAGGGCGACGCTTGTCGTCAGGGCACTTCCGTCTCCGGGACGCTGCCTGCAGGTAGGTGGTAAGAGGCGACAGCGCGGGGGCCACGCACTCATTGAGAATCTTTATGATGCGGGCCGCCTCAAGATGACTGTTTTTGTCCGGATGGTATTGCTGGCTGAGTGCCCTATAGGCAGCCTCGATGACTGCATGAGGTCCGTTGCGTGCAATCTTCAGGTTGTCGTAGTGGGTGTGTATCCCCTTGCTTGACGGCGAGTTTCGACAATTGGAAGACGCCTGGATGGATACATCTGTGCTGCCGCGGTTGCCGGTTGAATGAACGCTGACGTGGGTAAATTTCAAACGCCCCAGTACCCAACAAGTTACGCAATGTCGTCCGCACAATCCGGTCTGCACGAAACAATTGAGCGCAGCAACGAGGATCTCGCTGAGTGGCTCGAGCAACTACTTCTCAATCGGCTGCGAGGTCCGCGTACTCACCACTGCAGTCCCACGAACTGTAGCGGGCCCGTCAAGGATATAGTCCACGAACCTGCGCTCGACGTCAGATCCATCCAGATGACATTAGGGACCTTGCTCGCCCCGGTCCTGTTTACGCACAGGACGAGCATGTTCCCCAGTGTTCACTGCTCCGCTGTCACGCACACGTCCGTACCAAACACCGCCGACTGGAGCGGAAGGATGTTCTCAGTCTGAATCAAGAAACTTATAAGCAACTACCGCACGCACGAGCAACTTGCCTTTGAGGCTGATATAGGGCGCAACCAAGTCAGCATGCCGGAACTATATGCGGCCCACATTCTGAGAAACACCTAAGCATCCGCCCGTCTCTCGCACGGATACACGCGGTGTTTCAGCCGCGATGCCGGCTACCGATTACCACGAAAAGCGGCAAAGACTATATCGATCGACACCCTTAGTTCATTCACCAGAATCACGACTATCGCATGCGATTAGATTGCATGCTATTGACATCAGACAATCTTTCCTCCATCCTTTAACGCATGCGATTACCTCGCATGCGACGTATAAGCCAACCCGGAATAGTCGGGTAATTTTCTGAGGAGATCTAGTCATGAACATCGCACTCACCCGCACAACAAAAAGCAAACTCGAGTTGACAAGTGTCATCAAATCAACAGTTGTTGTATTCGTGCTCACGCTAGCTATGGGCGCCCAGGCACAAGAGGCCGCGTCGGCAGTCGATCCGACGACGGCTGCCGCGCCGGCGTCCCTCAAGGCGCAAAAGGCCGCAAACCACGCACTCGTAAAGAAGGTGCGTTATGTGCTTGCGCGTACCAAAGGACTGAGCCCCGCCAATATCTATGTCAAAGCCGTCGATGGGTCGATCACGCTTACCGGTAATTGCGTCAGCGATGATCAAGTCGCACTTGCCGGGTATGCCACGCAGAGGGTCGAAGGCGTGACCTCTGTGAACAACAGGCTCGTCATCAGGACGCCACGGTAATTCCGACTTGGGGCGGATCATGTGCCACACAGGGCAAGGACTGGCTGCTGGAAATGCGGTCATCGACAACGAAAAGGATTGAAATGATGACGGAAACTGATACTGCAATTCTGGCTGGTGGGTGCTTCTGGGGCATGGAAGCGCTATTGCGGCGCTTTCCGGGCGTAATCTCAACGCGCGTGGGCTACACCGGCGGCTCCACGCCTAATGCTACTTACCTCGATCACGGCACGCATGCGGAAGCCGTGGAGGTCGTATTCGACAAGCGACAGGTTACTTACCGTCAGATTCTGGCGTTCTTTTTTCAGATACACGATCCGACGACCGCTAACCAGCAAGGCAATGATATCGGGCCCAGCTACCGCTCCGCAATCTTCTACCTGAGCGAAGAGCAAAAGGCGGCAGCAGCTGACACGGTGGTTGAAATCGACGCGTCCGGCCTATGGCCCGGAACGGTTATCACCCAGATCGTGCCAGCGCGCGAATTCTGGGAGGCTGAGCCAGAACATCAGGGCTATCTGGAACGCAATCCCGACGGATACAGCTGCCACTTCGTTCGGCAGGAATGGAAGCTACCGCGTGAGCCGATGCACGAGGCCGACGTCGCACCAATTATTAGATGAACCCGGTTGCGGCATCAGTCTCTCTATGTCGGACCCGCCTTCTAGTAGCGTTGCTCAAGCTGTAGCAGAGTTGCACAAGCTTCTCGACACTAATCATATTTCTAAGCATTACATATGGAAAACGGAATCACTCGACGTCGCTTCAACGCTGCCGCGTTGACAACCATTACCGCTGGGTCACTCGGCATGTTCGGATTTTCTGAAGAAGGTAAGGCGAAAACTCACGGCGCACAAGGCTCGGACGCAGATAAGTCGGCAATTCGCCCATTTCGCGTGAGTGTCGCGGACGCGGAACTTGTCGACTTGCGTCGCCGCATCCGGGCAACGAAGTGGCCCGAACATGAAACCGTCCAGGACGCCTCTCAAGGCGTACAACTCGCCACAATTCAGGCTGTCGCACGTTATTGGGCGACAGAATATGACTGGCGGAAGGTGGAGACCAAACTTAACAGTTTGCCGCAGTTCGTGACGGAAATTGATGGCGTAGATATCCATTTCATCCACGTCCGCTCGAAACACAAGAACGCGTTGCCTCTAATCGTCACCCACGGATGGCCGGGGTCAGTGATCGAGGAGTTGAAGATCATCGACCCGCTGACCAATCCCACGGCGCATGGTGGTGACGCTTCAGACGCATTTGATCTGGTAATTCCATCGATGCCAGGCTATGGCTTTTCGGGCCGACCGACCACAACTGGCTGGGATCCCGCTCACATTGCCCGTGCATGGGTCGAACTGATGAGGCGCCTAGGATACACGCAGTTTGTAGCATCGGGCGGCGACTGGGGCGCGATCATCACGGACGTGATGGCCAGTCAGGGTCACCCGGAATTGCTAGGCATTCACAGCAATATGCCAGGCGTGGTTCCTGCGGACATCGATAAGGCGGCGCTCGCAGGCAGCCCCCTACCGGCAGGACTATCGATCGATGAAAAAGCAGCATACGAGCGGCTCGTCTTCGTCTATTCGAAGGGCGTTGGCTATGCCTATCAGATGGGTCTGCGTCCGCAAACTCTTTACGGAATCGTCGACTCCCCTGTGGGCTTGGCCGGCTATCTGCTCGATCACGATGCATGGAGCTACGCCCGCATTGCACATCTCTTTGCTGGCCAATCCTACGGCAACATTTCCCGACACGACATCCTCGACAACATCACACTTTACTGGCTGACTGGCACGGCGATTTCCTCCGCAAGACTCTACTGGGAGAACAAGTTCACCTTCTTTGGCCCCAAAGGGGTCAAGATTCCAGTTGCCGTAAGTGCATTTCCCGACGAGCTCTATCAGGCGCCGAGGACTTGGGCGGAGCGCGCCTATCCCAACCTCGTCTACTTCAACAAACTCGATAAAGGCGGTCATTTCGCGGCGTGGGAAGAGCCGAATATTTTTGCAAGTGAGGTGCGCGCCGGCTTCAGGTCATTGCGCAACGCGAATCTCGGAACTACCTGAATACTTCCGTACGTGAGGCTGCGCAGCGCGGACCAGGCGGTGGCTGCTTTGTCCACCTGCCATCCAGTGCAGCCTCGCATTGCGAGAGCCCGTAGTCTTGGACCATGGGCTTCTCCATTGGAAAAGTCTCTCTCTGAAATCTGACGACCCCCGTAGCTCGCAAAGCAGGAGACACCAGGCAGATGGTCATAGGTATCGTTTGCCTAAGCCGATAAGTAGTTCATGCGCTATTTGCTTCGAGGCTATTGACAAAACACGCGTTGACACACACCATATATCGCATACGATCTATATGCTTACGATTAAACAACTTCCCCTCTCTCTTTAGCCTGAATCAACGACTCAATCAGCAAGGTAGACCATGGAAAACAGGTTGGTCGGCGCATCGCCCCCTCGTCCCTCGCAGCCGCCGCGTCGTGTCCGCGAGTGGTTATTGTACGGTCGCAATATAAAATCCATCGGTTGACGACCTGTGGCCTAACGATGTAAATGTTCCAAATAGTTTTCTCCCTGCCCAGGGTTAAATAGTGCACACCCTGTCACGGGCCAACGGCCGTCCATGGGTCCGCTCATATATACGCGGCATGTATTCGAGATGTTGAACGGTCTGGATGTCCGAACCAGCAACTCGTCGGACTCCACAGTTTTCGAAGATGATGCAGATGAGATCTAAAGACCAACCGCTCGCGACGCCCGCAAGGCTTTCCGAATCCCTCTGTTTTACGATTTATTCGGCGAATCTCGCTTTCGGCAAAGTCTATCGTCCGATCCTTGACGAGCTGGGCCTCACCTACCCTCAATACATCACAATCGTTGCGCTCTGGGAAGCATCTCCTCAGACCGTCGGCGACCTGGGAGAGAAGCTGTTTCTCGAAACCAACACTCTAACGCCAATACTGAAAAGACTTCAACTTATGGGCTATCTGGAAAGACAGCGCGATCCCAAGGACGAACGTCGCGTCCTAGTCAGCCTCACACGAAGTGGCCGACAACTTCGTGAAAGAGCACTGAGCAAGGACCTCGTCAAGGCGACCGGTCTCGAGCCTGGCGCGTTCGCAGAGGTACAGAAGGCTATCTCGAAGCTGCGAATGAATTTGAACCGCCCCAGCCAGCTAAGACTGGCTGAACCCGACTGACCCCCTCTCCTTTTTCTTCATACATATATCGTACACGATTATATAGTGTGCGATCAAGTATTATGATAAGGCGGCTGTGCGCGAGGGTTCGTATTCAGCATGCCCATATCCAATCATCTTTGAACCAGGAGAATGCAAGCAATGTTCAGTCACGTGGCGGTCGGCACAAACGACCTCGAAAAAGCGAAGCAGTTCTACGACGCCGTGTTGGGGGCACTCGGCTACGACGAAGGCGTCAACGACGACAACGAACACCGTCGGCGCTATGTGTATCGCACCGACACAGGAATTTTCATCATCACCGAGCCGCTCAATCGGCTGCCAGCAAGCCATGCCAACGGTGGCACAATCGGCTTTGCGTGCGAATCGATCGAACAAGTCGATCGTTGGCATGCCGCTGGAATCACCAATTGCGGCACATCGGTCGAAGCTCCTCCCGGCATGCGTGGCGCGTCGTCTGGTCGTTTGTATCTTGCGTATCTCCGCGACCCAGATGGCAACAAGCTTTGCGCTTTGTACCGGGAGCCCGCATAGCGCAGCCATAGTCGACAGTACACAATCGCAGGCACCCTCGACCTCCCTTGGGCCGCCAAGTTCTCTACCTGGCCATTAGGGAGACGCTAACGGGTCCGACTGGCGCTACTCGTCTAGCGCCGGTTTCCGCCGTGCGGTGTCGCTCTTTATCGAACAGGTAATGAATCTGGTGGGGGAACGTGAGCGCATGGTCTTTGCATACTGATTCCTACTCGCGTCCGTCATTTGAGCGACGCGGATTACGTTGATCGGTCCCTGAACAGCTCACCGTCCGTGACATGCCAGAGACCAAGCATATTCCAGCGTTTCAGCGCCGCGGGCAGCAGTTCATCAGAGAAGCATTGATAGCACACCGGTCGTATGGAGCGCTCGATCGAACTCATCCCAACCGAGGTGAAACAGCTGCCCGACGTGGCAGGAAGCGGACCGCCATGAATCGACGCATGAGATACCTCCTGCTGGTGCGCGAATGCATTCACGACGATGCGCCCAGTACACCGCTCGAGAATTGGCGGCAGGCGAACCGCAAGGGCATGATCGACCGGTTTGATCGGCAACGTCGCCGAGAACCGCCCCCGGCACTACCGGGCAATGGCAACCAGTTGCGCCTTTTCCTTCACGCGCACGAGCGGCGCCACGGGCCCAAGCAGCTCCTTCGAGAACAGCGGCGTTTCGCGCATGCGTGCACCGTCGATCTCGAAGAGAACTGACTGGCCCTCCCATGGACGCTATGGCTCGCCACCTGCTGCAATCCGCCCGTCTCCGGCGCTGCCTTGATGCTTCACGTCCCCCGTGCAAACGTCTGGCGTTTCTGCACGAGACGCTGGGTCGGATTGGAGTGTCCTTTAGTCACGAGGCTGCCAGCGGCGATGAGACACATAGAGCACGTGGATCTCGCGCTCGCGCACGACCTCAACCGTAGTGCGCACGTTCTCGAGCAGCCGCACAGCCGCCGAGAAGTCGCACAACTTGACAGAGAGCTTGCCTCCACCGGAGAGAAAGTCGTTGGCCGGGCCGAGCAGCAGCAGGCCGGTGCGCTCGACGTCATATACGGGTGGCATTTCGGTACAACCGTCGGAACAGGTCTGCGCTCGGGGCCGCTCGGTGCAGCCGGCAACAGGTTACATGAGACGGTCGTTTCGTTGCGTCCCTTGCGGGGCGTGCAACTCTACAGCACGTCGCTTCGAACGACAAGCGGATCGCGCGTCTAGAATTCATATCCCCCATATCCTTAGCGCCATTAGCACTATGAGGACAGCCCAGAGTCCGGTCACGGCGCCAATGAAAAACGCCGTTCGCACACTCGTCCCGTTTTCGGCTGCGAAGCGGCGATACGCTTCGCGGTCGATATGATTCTGGAAATCCATATGAGCTCCTAATCTATCGCACCGATTTTTCGAACGACCGAGTTAGCTTCACGCGAACGGTTCTTACCATCGTTCCAGACAGTCAGGATGCACAACCCGATCCGCCGTTATCCGTACTGCCCGGCTCGAAACCGGATATCGCTCGCTGGGCTGCCCGCTTTAGCGGTGGGTAAAACAAGCGCTGCAAAATCGACAGTCGTCTACTCCGATCCCAGGTGAGTCACGAGACGCAAAACTACCTTCTCGTCTTGCAGCGGCATTGCCGCACGTCTTTCCTTATTTGGCCAGTTCGACGAGTGGTTTTCCTTTCTCGACGAAGTACGTGGCGAGTTCCGAAGCCTCACCCTCACCAACGTTCCTCGCTGAATGATGCGTCCCAGACGGAATGAACAAGGACTGCCCGGCGCGAAGCGTGATCGGATTTTTTCCTTCTAGCCGATATTCCAGCGTACCCTCCAATACATAGGCGACTTCTACGCCATGGTGCGAATGCGCCGGAAATGCGGCCCCCGGTGAAAAGTTGACGCGTGTCTGGACGACCTCATGTACCGAGTCTCCCAGATCTTGACGGGTCAGCTCGGTACGCGCGGTTTGCGGCGTCTGTGCCTGTACCACGTGCACAAGGCTGCTTCCAATAACAACCAGTGCCGCCATGAGTCGAGTTGCTTTCAAATGAATCTCCGTTCAAACCAGAAATGTGCCTGGAAATCCCACCGTGCAGAAGGACCAAAACATTTATTCATTTCAATTTTCGGAAGAAGTCACGTATATCCGTGACGATGGCTTGTGGTTCTTCCCACGCACCGAAATGGCCGCCGCTCGCGTGTTGTCTCATCTGTTGGAGGTTGTAGTATCGGCCCGCCCAGCGGCGCGGAGCGCTGCATATCTCCTCCGGCAGCACCGAGATGCCTACCGGAGCCTCGACTACTGGCATCCGGTCATGCACCGGCGTCCAGGGATTGTGCGCAGCCTCGTAGTAGTACCGCGCCGACGTGCCGTAGCTTTGGGTCACCCAGTAGATCGTGATTGTTGTAAGCAGATCATCTTTGTCGAAGCGGGTTTCTACATCTCCGCCGCAATCGCTCCAGCCCCGGAGCTTCTCGAGTATCCATGCGGCCAACCCTACAGGTGAGTCGTTGAGGGCTGCTGTGATCGTCTGCGGCTTGGTACTTTGCAGCGCCGAGTAGGCCACCTCAGTAGCGAAAAAATTCTGCAGCCGCGCGGCCAGCGGCGCTTCGTCTGCGTCGTAGTCTTCTGGTGCGGGCATCCCGCCACTGAAGAGGTCCAACGGCAAGGTCATCGGAAAATGGACGCCTATCACGCGATCGGGATAGCGATGACCCAGGTCAGCAGTGATTAGCGCCCCCCAATCGGCGCCGTGAGCAGCAAACCGTGGATAGCCTAACCGACTCATAAGCTCTACCCACAATCCGGAAGTGCGCCAGAAGTTGACCCCGGGTTTGCGTAGTGGTGTGGAAAATCCGTAGCCCGGCAAAGATGGCACCACCAAATCGAATGCATCTTCTGGGTTGCCGCCGTGTGCGCCGGGATCGCTGAGTGGACCGATCACCTTTCGATACTCCCAGAATGTCCAGGGCCACCCGTGCGAAAGCATCAAGGGCTTCGGATTCGGCCCCTTGCCGCGTACGTACATAAAGTGGATCGGCACACCGTCGATGTTCGTACGGAACTGCGGATAGGCATTGATCGCGCCCTGATGCTTTTTCCAGTCGTAGCCGTCGATCCAGTAGGCGACCAACTCCTTCAGATAGCTGGTATTGGTTCCGTAGTGCCACCCATCGTTTGCGAAGTCGTCGGCCCAGCGCGTGCGCTTCAGGCGCTCTCGCAGATCATCGATTACGTCATTTGGTATATCGACGAGGAACTGTTCCATGTCGTCTTTCTCCTCTTGTCATGTGAGCGCATGCAAAATCGCCCGGCGACCCTGATCCGATCGTCCTAGCGATCAATAGCCAGTTGCACCCGTCGCGGGCCGTTGGATTTGCTTCGCGGCAGCGCCCGTTATCAACGCCATTTGGTGTAGTTTCCGTACGGCTCCAACAAAAAGCGGAGCCCGCCCGGGTCTATTCAGTGCGCAGCGGTCTGAAACCAGCGCGAACCTCTTCTGAGAAAAGCATGGGCTGCTCCCATGCAGCGAAGTGCCCGCCCCGGTCAACTTTGTTGAAGTGAATAAGCTTCGGATACGCGCGCTGCGACCAACTCCGCGGTGCCGGATAGAGTTCGTCGGGAAATACGCTCACGGCGACGGGAATGTTGATCCCCTTAACGCCGAAATATGAGAGCTTGTTCTCCCAATAAAGACGAGCAGAGGAGAGCGCTGTATTTGTCAGCCACGTGAGGGTGACGTTATCAAGGATGTCATCGCGTGTCAGACCTTCGCTCTGCCCTGCAAAGACACGGGAGATCAGCCGGTAGCTGCGTTGATCATGATCGAGGAAGTAGCCTGCCAACCCGACCGGAGAGTCCACGAGGCCGTACAGCGTCTGAGGACGTAGCCCCATCTGGTAGCCGTATCCAATGCCTTTCTGATAGACGAATTGCAGTCGGTCGTAGGCGAGTTTTTCGTCAGATGAAAGACCCGAGGGCGCCGGTGCACCCGCGAAAGCAGCCTTATCGATATCGTCAGGAATCACGCCCGGCATGTTGGTGTGTATGCCAAGCAGTTCCGGCGGCGCCTGCACAGCCATTTGCTCGGTTATGATGGCGCCCCAGTCGCCGCCTTGAGCGACGAACTTTGTGTACCCAAGCCGCTTCATGAGCACGACCCACGCGCGTGCTATGTGCTGGGGGTCCCAACCGGGGGCGGTCGGCTTTCCCGAGAAACCGTAGCCTGGCATCGACGGGATCACCAGGTGAAACGCATCCGACGCGCTGCCACCGTGCGCCGTGGGATTGGTCAGCGGTTCGATGATTTTCATCTGTTCGATTATCGATCCTGGCCATCCGTGCGTGACGATGAGCGGCATCGCGTTCGAGTGCTTCGAGCGGATGTGAAGGAAGTGAATATCCAGCCCATTAATCTCGGTGAGGTATTGTGGGTATGAATTCAGCCTCGCCTCCACCTTGCGCCAGTCGTAGTCCTTTCCCCAATACTGCGCGAGCGCCTGAATCGTCGCGAGCTGGACTCCCTGCGAATCGTCAGGAACCGTTTCTCGTTCGGGCCATCGTGTCGCGGTGATGCGACGACGCAATTCAGCGAGGTCGGCGTCTGGAAATTTAGCGTTAAAAGGACGGATAGCAACCCCATCCGTGCCGATCTGTTGTGCAGCTGAAATCATGGCGTAGGCCCTTCCTGTAAGACCGAGAAATAACGTGCTGGCGGCGGCCGCCGCCGCAGTTCCGCAAAAAAGACGCCGACTGAAATCGGGTGTCTGACTCATGGAGATCTCCTTGGCAACGAGGTGGTCGCATTCGGTTGCAACTGCAACTGCTCACAACCTGTGACTCAGCATGCCGTGTATTGCGGTTTGGTTGTATTACGCGGTAGCCGCGTCGTTTGGGCCGTTGGTATCGACACCAACGACGTCTTTCAGCCCAACGCCAACAGTTCTGAACGATCGCCTGTAATGCTTGATCGGATCGCTGAGTGCACTGAACCATGGTTCAGCGGCCGACATCGACGGAGAGCGCAAGAACGGCACCGTCTGGTCAACGGTGCCCAAAATACGGGGAATGGATGAAGTCAAGCGGTGCAACGCTGGCACAACGGTTTGAGAGCGAAATGGCCAGCAGACCTTCGGGAATAGAATGCGGGAACCGACGAGCAATTGCCCGCTTAGCATTTTCCGCTAACGTACCTCACAATCACGCTCGAGCACAGCGGCGAAAGGGCAGCCACATCCCCCTTCGTCTTCGGTGACTTAACTTAGATATGAGTAGTACCGCTGGATCCAGATGACAATTTATGCCGCGGCAAGGGAGTGCTGAAAAGCGCGTCTGTTGCGGCAAGCGCCTGGATAGCGAAGACCGCTTAGGCCGTCGCGAGCCGGTCGTCTACCGAATGCTGCGGGAAACATGACTCTCGTTTGTTTGCAAGGTCGTCAATCCCATTCACTGCAGTCACCTCGCCGCCTGCCGGACGCAGCGGCGAGACAGTGCGATGCTCAACAGCTGCACCGACGGTTTCGATCAAATGCTCAATTAGCTTGCGAACTGCCATAGGCTGGTATCGACGTGAGCTATAGGCGAGTTGCAGTAACAGCGGAGCGACGTGCCAACCGCGCAGGATACGTCGCAACTTACCATGAACCTCGGGCCCGCGAGCTACAAAGGCGGGTAGCATCGCGATGCCAGCGCCATGAGCCGCCGCGTCAGCAAGCACTTCGATCTGGTTGGCGTGCAATGCACCCTTGACATTCACCTTGCATGGATCACCGTGATCTAACGGCTCGAACGACCAGGTGGCCCCAGGACCAGCCGCTCTGAACGTAAGGCAGTCGTGTTGCACAAGTTGCCATGGGTGAGTCGGTTCGCCCCTGTCTGCAAGATAATCAGGGGCTGCATAGATTCCCACTTCTGCGTTCCCCAGAGGGCGCGCGATTTGTGTGGCGCGCAAATCGTCTGCGAGACACAGCGCGAGATCTACCTCTTCCAGAACCGCGCTAACGGCTCCTTCGCATAACTGGATATCGACGTCCACCTTTGGGTACCGAACACGGAAGGTAGCAAGCGCTGGCCCTAAGTAGTATCGGGCGAACGATGCGGTCGCGGCCATCCGAATCGTGCCAATCGGCTCGTTGACGCTAAGTTGCCCGACAGACGCGAGCTCCTCATAGGATTGCAGCAACACCTCTATACGTCGCAGGA
This sequence comes from Paraburkholderia sp. J7, assembly GCF_905220155.1. Classification (NCBI taxonomy): domain Bacteria; kingdom Pseudomonadati; phylum Pseudomonadota; class Betaproteobacteria; order Burkholderiales; family Burkholderiaceae; genus Paraburkholderia; species Paraburkholderia sp. J7. The sequence goes on from NZ_CAJMYZ010000044.1 coordinate 24,781, forward strand.
CCTCCTCGCCGACCGAGGTAAACGCGAGGCGACGCGTCGTGCGGTGCAATAGCCGCACGCCAATGAGCTTCTCGAGGTCCTGGACTGCATTGCTGGCCGCCGACGTGGGAATGTCAAGCGCAGAAGCGGCGCCGACGAAACTGCCATTGTCGGCAATGGCCTTGAACACCGAAAGTACTTTCAGTCGATCCATGTTCGTCTCCCGTCCATGTGAGTCAGTTCATCAGAGGGTTCGCATCGCGGGAAGCCCCCCATCCGCCGGTTAGTCCGGACAGAAGCCGAATGGCAAGTTCCGCTGCTCGCGTGCCGGGTAGCCAGCGCTCAACCTGTCGACTGCGGGCAGCCCCCGTAAGACACCATGAACAGAAGTGCTCACAGTTATTGCGGAGCACGTCGTATGCATCTTCGCCGAGACGTGAGCAGGCACGGGATACAACCTCTTCACTGGAGTAAGCGACATCCGCATCGTGGCACACGCATACCGGATGCCCGTGCATGAACTCGGCAAGGCTCACTTTCGTGACCGGACCGCACCGTAGCGTCGACGATAGGCCTGCATAGTGGACAACCTGACCAGCCCCTACATAGATGCCGTGGTGGGTGTACCAGCGCCGAGGCGTCGAGACGTGCGCTCCGATTGGAATAAGCGAATCGAAAATCGGTGTTTGTTCCGCAGCCGCGACGACGGCTTCGACTTCGGCAACCGTTGTGTGGGGTGCAAGATCTGCGATAACACCAACCTTGGCTGCGTTCGCTATCAGCGTCTGTTGCATGACGAACTCCGTGGCGACTGAGGTTGCAATCGCGGGTGACCGAACATGGTCATCACACGTGAGTCAGCATGCACTGCATGGCGGTTGGCTTGAATTGTGCCGTGGTGGATCAGGTCAGCCTTTTGGTATCGATCCATCTAATCGCTGCACCAAAAACCGCCGTCGATCTAACGACAGCGGACCGAGATGTCGCCGGATGGCTCGATGGTCTAAACCTTGGTTTAGGCGAGAGGGGGTAGGGTAAACTTGAAAGCCGCACCGAGCGGCTTGTGGGCGTCTGCCCAGAGGCGTCCGCCATGGGCATCAATAATTGAGCGGCAGATCGAAAGCCCGATTCCCACGCCGCTAGCTTTTGTGGTGTAGAAGGAATTGAACACCCGCTCCAGGTCCCGAGCGGCGATGCCGGGCCCAGAGTCGGCGACAGTGACCAGTAGCTCTTGCGCTAGCGTGCTAACTTCCGTCGAAATAACCAGGTTCCGTGCCTCAGGATCGACCGCGCTCATCGCCTCGATTGCGTTGAGGATCAAATTCAACATCACTTGCTGAAGTTGAAGTCGATCTCCCCGAACAGTCGGCAGACTTTGGGTTAGGCGCGTGTGGACTGCAACCCTGTTCTTTGACAGTTCGCCCTGCACTATCGCAATCACGTTGCCAATGGCGTCGTTCACGTCAACGCGCTCGGCGCGAGGCGGCGCTTTTCGTACCTGATCGCGAATCCTGCCAATGATGTCACCCGCCCGGCAAGTATCGGAAACGACACATTCGAGTGCCTCGTGGACCTCCTGAAAATCCGGCGGATCACGCTCCAGAAACCGAAGGGCTGCGTGTGCATTGTTGCTTGCCGCTCCGATAGGTTGATTGACTTCGTGGGCGATGGAAGCAGCGAGCTGCCCCATGGTTGCCAAGCGATTCGCGTGCGCCAACTCTGCTTGCACTTCCCGCAATGCGTCCGCCGCGCGCTTGCGCTCTGTGAGATCAAGCACGAATGCAACACCTTGGTAAGCCCCCTCTTCAAATCCCGCTCCCCCAATCAGCACGGGAACACCGCCGCCGTCCTTCCGGTATAGCTCCCTCTCATAAGGTTCTACTTTCTCCGTCGCTGTGAGCTCCGCTAGCAACGATTGGCTTTCGCGAATGTGCAGTTCCGACGGCGTAAGATCCGTCAAACGAATCCGCCCTTCCAACAGATCCTCCCGTTCGTATCCCAGCATACTGAGGAAGGCGCTATTCGCTTCGACGATCCTGCCATCGAGATCCCAAATGAAGATCCCGATGATGTTCGCATCTATGAGGCGACGGTTTCTGGCTTCACGCTCCGCTAGTTCGCGGTACAACCGCGCATTTTCGATCGAGATAGCTGCCTCGGATGCAAGCAGCTTGAGTACCGCCATGCGGGCAGGAGTGAAAACATCCGTCGACAGATTGTTTTCCAGAAAGAGCACGCCAAGGAGTTTTGTCTGCTTGAGTATGGGCATGCAGAGTATTGATCGCGCGCGTCGCTTCTCGATGTAGGCATCATCGCGAAACGCACTATTAGAAGCATCGTGCAGCAGCACGCTTTCCCTGGTGCGGGCCACGTAGCGCAGGACAGACTCCGGTAGATCTGAAGCCGTAACACGAGCACTTCGAAGTTTCACCTCCACCGTTTCAGTACAGGTCGAAACCTCTGCTTCGATCCAGAATTCACTTCCTCTGAGCAGTATGAGCAACCCCCGCTGCGCACCGGCATGCTCAATGGCAGCACGTGCAAGCCTGTCGATCAGCTTCTCAAAGACGATTTCCCCGGACACGGCTTCCGAGACGTTGAGCACGGTCGCGAGGTCAACCTGCTCGACGGAGGCCAGCATCGTGCTAGTCAGGTCAGGAGCGGCGCTCCCTACCCTGAGTTGTGGACATAGCCGTTCAAGCTGACGAGCCTTAGCGTCAGCACCCCACCTTAGGTAGCAAACTCGCGCATCCTGGAAATATAAGTTCGCGATTCTCTCGAAACCACGCGCCGCATAAAATCTCCCGGCCAGCTCATTGGCGATGGCTTCGTTGTGGACAAAGCCATGTTCCTGAGCGGAGCGCGCAGCCTTCTCATACAGAGCCTGTGCGTCCAGTACACGCCCCTCGATCCGCGCAATCTCGGCTCCTACGACCGCTGCACGGTTACCGAACGTGACCGGGTTATGTTCCGCCCAGACCTCCAACTGCCTGTGATGATCTGCGAGGGCTCCGAAGTGCTCTTGCTTCTGCTCCTCGGAAGAGTAATGCCACGCTGCAGCTCGAGCGAGCCCGCCATAGAACTGAAATTCTGCACTTTCAAAATTCAACGTCGATGTCCATAGAAGCCGCTGCGCGTTTCGCGCCGCAACAATGGCTGACGCATGGTCTCCCGCAAAAAATCGGGCCTGCAATTTTCGGCACCAGTAGTAGAACTCCGCAAGTCTTAGATTGGGGTTGCTCGCCAGATACTGTTCAGTCGCTTGCTCACGCTTTTCATCGTGATCCATGCACCCTAAAGTCGTCGTCAAGCCTCGGAGCGTTCTAACCAGCGCAAGGTGAGCGCTGCATGCAGCCCTTACCAGACCCAGGCCCGTCTTACCAGCAAACGCGACGCCTTCTTCTGCCACCCTCTGCACATCTGCGAGATGATCTCCTACTGCCAGGCAGATCGTGACAGAGGTGTTCCAGCTATAGCCGGAAAAGGTGACATCACCAACCCGGCGTGCTGCATCAAACGCACGGCGCATCAACGCTCGCCCGCTGGCGGGGTGTTTCGTCCACGGCATAACGAGTGCACCAACGCACAAGTACGTTCGAGCCTGGTAGCGCACCAAGCCTCGCTTCTCCACTAGATCGTATCCTAGTTGGCCAAACCGAAACCCATCGCGATAGTTGCCGAAGCGAGACCCGGCAACGATTGCCATCCAGACATAGGCGAAACACGACGCATCACAGTTTCCGTGCTCCAGGCTGAGCGTCACCATGTGACAGACGACAAGTGACGACAAGTTTTCATCGAAGAAATAGGATGTCGTGACCACTTCGGTGAAAACATCCAGCGTGTCAAGAACATCAGGATCCTTTATCAGAGGCAGGTCAACGAGATCCTCTATTCGCCGGTCACCGAGCAGCGCCCAGATACGCTTGTATTCCGCCATCGCGTCGTCGCTGGCCGGATGCTTCGACCATACGGTGCCGTCACGGCGTAGCCATTCTAGAAAGACGTCAAGCCCCTGGTCATTTTCATCCATCGCGGCATAGAGCCTGATCCGCAACAATGTCGCGACGCAATAGTCATGTCGACTTCTGGCCCTGTCGGCCAATTGCGAAAGCCGGCTTTCGGCGGTCAACGAATCCCCAGTCAGGAGTTCACACTCCGCCATCAGGGATTGAATGGAAAACATGAGCGTGTAGTTGCTGTCCCAGGATTCCTTACGAAGAAGGCTGTGACCTGCCGCAAGGTATTTAAGCGCTGAGTCGTATGCGGTGGAGACCTTGGCTCGCCGACCAGCGATTAGATTTAGCTCCGCAATGCTCTCCCGTTTTTCCGCCGACATGACGAGATGAGCGCCGCGATTTAGCTGATTGACCACCTCGAAAATTGACTCTTCCAGTTCTCCCGCAGGCGTGAACTCAACGAGAAGCATACCAATGCGCAGGTGTGTTTCCGCGCGGGCGCCCTCAGGGATCAACGAATAGACGGCCTCCTGGACGCGGTCGTGAAGAAAGCGGTAGCTGTCTTTTGAGCGGAAGATCAGTCCAGCTTGAACGGCGTCCCACAGTCCATCGTGTAATTCGCTATTTGATACCTTGCATACTAACTGAATCGTATGGAACTCTGCGCTGTTTCCGAGACAGGCAAACTGGCAAAGCATTCTCAGTGTATTAGTCGGCAGGCGGTTCAATTTACCGACCATCAGATCCACAACGTTGTCGGTGTAACCCGTGGCATCAATGAGGTCCGCATCCCACGACCATTGCCCCACAGCGTAGTCAAACGCCAGCAGCCCCTCCTCGGCCAAGGTAGAAATGAACTGAATCGCGAAAAAAGGGTTACCGGTCGTTTTCTCGTGGATTAATCGCGCTAACGGCACGACGCGCCCTTGTTCGCAACGAAGGCAGTCTGAAAGGAGTTGAACCAGGTCATCGTAGCCCAAAGGATCAAGGACGATCTCCTGCAGCGCGCCTCCGCCCTTACGAATCGCTTCGAGCTTACGGGCTAAGGGGTGGGTAGCACCCACCTCGTTGTCCCGATATGCGCCAACGAGCAGAAGATGCTTCAGATCATTACGCGTAAGCAGATCCTCAAGCAGATCTAGCGTGGCCGCGTCAAGCCATTGCAAATCGTCGAGGAAAAGGGCGAGTGGATGTTCCGGCCGAGCGAATACTCCGATAAAGCGCCGAAATACCATCTGGAAGCGCGCGTGTGCGTCCTGTTCCGAGAGTTCTGGCACAGGCAGTTGTTCGCCAATAATGTGCTTTAGCTCGGGGACGAGTTCGACCATAAGTTGCGCGTTCGGATCCAGCGCTTCGCGAAGAGCATCGCGCCATTCGCAGAGCTCAGCCTCTTTCTTGCTCAGGAGCAGTCGTATTAATGCCCGGAAGGCCTGCGCCAGCGTGGCATAGGGAATGTCGCGCTTGTATTGGTCGAACTTGCCCGACGCAAACAATCCACGGCGGGAGACAAGCGGCTTCTGAAGTTCATTGACAACTGCGGACTTGCCGATGCCTGAGTATCCAGAGACAAGAATCAGTTCGGCCCGCCCACCAGCGACAACGCGGTCGAATGCCGCGAGAAGCGTGTCGACCTCCGAGCCCCTCCCGTAGAGTTTCTCTGGGATCATGAGACGGTCCGGTGTGTCGTGTTGTCCCGGCACGAAGTCGACGACGCGCCCCAACGCGGTCCACTCGGACAGGCAGCGGCGCAGGTCGCGCTCTACACACGCCGCCGACTGGTATCGCTCCTCTACAGTCTTGGAGAGCAATTTCATAACGATGGACGAGACGGCCGCGGGGATACTCGCCAAGCGCTCACTGGGATTTACCGGCTGCCGGGCGATATGACAGTGCACCCACTCCATTGGATCGGACGCGGTAAACGGAAGTCGGCCGGTCAGCATTTCATAGAAGATGATCCCCAGCGAGTACAGATCACTTCGTGAATCGATCGAGCGATTCATTCGGCCCGTTTGCTCGGGCGCCATATAGGCGAGCGTTCCAGCGATGAATTCAGGCGGGTCTGGAGCTTGCCGTTCCCGAGAAAGGCGAGACGCAATGCCGAAGCCGGTCAGCCAGACTCGCTCCGTCTCGGCCTCGAGGATGAGATTTGCGGGCTTCAAATCCTTGTGAATGAGCCCGCGCCCATGAAGCTTGCCGAGCGCAGCCGATATCGCCACAGCCAGTCGCAGAAACCGTCCAGTTTCCACGGGTTGCCGAATCAGCCTGTCAAGAGGTTCGCCTCCCGAATAGCCAACGAACAGCATGGTCCGACCTGGCTCACGCACGAGTTCCTCTGGCAACAATGCCCACCCCGCATCGAGGTAGTCCTTGAGCTCATATTCGTGTGCCAGGCGAGTTATCGTTTCCTGCGTCGCGCGTTGAGCACCTGTCATGACAGAGACAAAAGCATGCCGCAGGTCTTCAGTCTCCACGCGCCGGAGTCGGCAGAATAACCTCTCACCGCTTTCCCACAACACTTCTAGAGATTCGCTATTTGAATCGCTGTCGCTTGCATTCATGGCGTAACTCGAGGCGTTCTTGTGCGAGCAAGGGCGCGATGGATGCAGTCGATCAAAGCGCCATCATCCAGCGGCTTTTGCAGATAGCAAGCGATTCCCTGACTCAACGTGCGTTGCCGGACGCCATCTTCCGGATAGGCTGTGATAAGGATGGTCGGGATAGCGAACCCCATCGCAACCAGATTCTGGTAGAGGTCAGCGCCAGTCATTGCCGGCATGTGAACGTCAGTGATGAGGCAGGCGGTCGCAGCGAGTTGGTCAGACGCGAGAAATGCTGCCGCAGACGGGAACACCTCGACGGTATATCCATACGACTTAAGGAGCCTTCGCAGAGAGTGCCGAAAGGACTCGTCGTCATCAACAACGGAAATGAGGATCGGCTTTGGCACGGCAGCTTCCGGTGCGTAGCATGCAGTTCTGCAATGTGCCTGGCGGCACTATCCAGCTCCGCTCTGTTAGCACAGTGTACCGCCGTAGCGAAAGCGATTCTCTAAGCCATGGTTTAGGCGCAGGCGACCGGCTGAATGGAAAAACGTCGATTCTGTGTTCTCGTCACGACGACTCCGGCTTCTTTGGCAACAGATCAAGTTTGTCGACCATTCGGCAAAGCTCAGGGAGCGACGATGCTCCGAATTTGCGCATCATGTTGCTTCGATGAACTTTCACCGTAGTTTCAGTGATGCCCAGGTCGGCGGCAATCTGCTTGTTCAGCCGTCCCTTGACCACCTCGACGAGGATCGCACGTTCGCGCGCTGTTAGTTCTTCGAAGCGAGCCCGGAGTCCCTTCAGGGATTCGTCGTTCTCGCGGCGTGCGCGGTCTCGGGCCAATCCATGATTTACCGCATCAAGAAGTTCCTGGTCGCGGAACGGCTTGGTCAGAAACTCTATGGCACCTGCCTTCATTGCCTGCACGGTCATGGGGATATCCCCGTGGCCGGTCACAAAGATGATCGGGAGCGCCGCGCCTGCAGCGGCAAGATCTCGCTGAAACTCCAGTCCGCTTCTTCCCGGCATTCTCACATCCAGCACAAGGCATGTAGGAGCGTCCGGCGGCCCAGAAGCCGTAAACTCGGCGACGGACGCAAACGCCAAGACCTTCAGCCCGGCCGAGCGCAAGAGTCGTTCAAGTGATTCGCGGAACCCATCGTCATCGTCAACGACAACAACGCAAGGCTCAGAGTGTGCCACCACTTTCGTTGGTGTTCGATCTTCCATGTGGTGCTAGTCCATTTCCCACGGTTTGACCTATGTAATTCGACAACCGTGTTGAGTCAACTTCCCCGACGTAACATCCTGCTGCATGACGCACTGAATAGTTAGCTAACGTTTTCGCGCGTAAGTGGCGCAGCACATGCGAGCCAAGCAATTGTTGGCAGTAGTCAGAGTGTCTATGTCGACGTTCCATGATTCTGTGGGTAGCACTAGATGCTAGGCCACGCGTGGAGGATGTCAAGGCGACGCTCCTCACAGTATTCCACTGAATTCGTCGTTCGCACCACCCAGCCGATAGCCGAGAGTCCGACGAGGTCTCCCGGTGTAAAGTCTTCCTCAAGCCGACTTCGGTCGTCGTGCAGCGTCCTGTCGTGCCATCCGCTCCCACGCGTACTCCGGGCTGAGTGCCGGCTTCAGGTCCTCGCAACGCAATGGCTCGCCGCAAGCCAGGCAATCGGGACTGATACCCGCGTCCTTGCAGCAGGTGAGGTGCATATTACGCACCGCAACCTGTCCCTTGGCCGTTTCGCGCGCTAACGACCGCCAGGATCTCGGGCTTACGTACGGCCTCGACCGTGGTGCGCTGGTCCTCGAGCGGCCGCACAGCCGCCGCGAAGTCGCACAGCATGGGAAAGACCTTGCCTCCACCGGAGAGAAAGTCGCTTTAAGGGTCGACCAGCAGCACGCAGGCGCGCTCCACGCCATATACCGGATGGGGCATTTCAGTACTGCAGTCGGAACAGGTATGCGCTCTGGGCAGCCGGCGACAGGTTGCATGGGTCGAATGTTTCGTGGCGTCCTTCGCAAGGCCATTCGAGGCACCAAGAATATAGTTATGAAAATCATACTGTCAACAGACATTAGCTTTTCGCAATTCTTCCGGAAAGATGTCGGACCTCGAAATGATAGATAACGTCATGTGACAACGCCTCATCCGATCACGGCATACGTCCCGCCCGGGCCATATACATCAAATATCGCGTGCGATTGAATCTCGTGCTTGACAATGGCTGACTTCTCGTCCAGTATACATCGTACGCGATTAACTCGCACACGATGTATAATCCAACCAAACCGCAAGCATCATCAAGGAATAGATCATGACCACGATCGACAAGGTTCTCTTCTCGGGCAACACCCACACCACCATCAATCACGACCCCAGTGCCCAGCGTGGCGAGTACGGTGTCGTCGACCTCAAGCTGTCCTCGTCCA